>JABFVM010000002.1 GCA_013362785.1 Streptomyces sp.
TCCTCGGGGGAGAGGACGGGCCGCCGTCATGCGCACGGCGGGCCCAAGGCCCAGCCGTCAGCTGTCAGCTGTCAGCTGTCAGCTGTCCACCGTGAAGTGCAGCGCGTCCTTCAGGAACGGCACCTTCAGCAGCGGATCGGGCTGCGCCATCAACGCCAGCAGCACGATCACGAGGCCCAGCACGCCGTACGTCACGATGTCGGTGAAGCGGGAGCGTACGGCGAGCATGCCGACGCTCGGCAGGAGCCACCGCAGCACCCCGCCGACCAGCAGGGCGCTGCCGATCAGCAGGATGCCGGCGCGGAACACGTCGAGCGCGGTGACCAGCAGGCCCACCCCGACCAGACCGAGGACGAGGAGGACCGGCCACTGCCGGGCGGGCGCCGGCAGGTCACCGGACGCCGCACGGCCGCCGCCCTCGGGACGTGCCGTGTCCTTGGTGAACAGCGGGAAGCGGCGAGTGGTCCGGCGCGGCCTGCCCTCGGCGTCGGGCGCGCTCACGGGATCGCGGACCTCGATCTCATCGCCCCCGTCGACGGCGTCGACCGCGTCGATCTCATCGACCCGCTCGGCCCGCCCGACAGCCTCGGCCCGCCCAGCAGCCTCGGCCCGCTCGGTCCGCCGAATCTTCTCCGCCCTGTCGGCGCCGCCCTCAGCCGACACTGCGCTCCGCCGCCTCGACCACGTTGACCAGCAGCTGCGCCCGGGTCATCGGGCCCACGCCGCCGGGGTTCGGGGAGATCCAGCCGGCCACCTCGGCGACACCGGGGTGGACGTCGCCCACGATCTTGCCGTCGGCGTTGCGCGAGACACCGACGTCGAGGACGGCGGCGCCCGGCTTCACGTCCTCGGGGCGGATCAGATGGGCGGAGCCGGCGGCCGCGATGATGATGTCCGCTCCGCGCAGGTGCGCCGACAGGTCGCGGGTGCCGGTGTGGCACTGGGTCACGGTCGCGTTCTCGCTGCGCCGGGTCAGCAGCAGCGGCATCGGACGGCCGATGGTGACACCGCGGCCGACGACCACGACCTCGGCGCCCTTGATCTCGACGCCGTACTGACGGAGCAGGGTCAGGACGCCGTTGGGGGTGCAGGGCAGCGGGGCGGGCTCGTTCAGCACGAGGCGCCCGAGGTTCATCGGGTGGAGTCCGTCGGCGTCCTTGTCCGGGTCCATGAGTTCCAGGATCCGGTTCTCGTCGATGCCCTTGGGGAGGGGCAGCTGAACGATGTAGCCGGTGCAGGCCGGGTCCTCGTTCAGCTCGCGGACGACGGCCTCGATCTCCTCCTGGGTCGCCGTGGCGGGCAGTTCGCGCTGGATGGAGGCGATGCCGACCTGGGCGCAGTCGCGGTGCTTGCCGGCGACGTACTTCTGGCTGCCGGGGTCTTCCCCGACGAGGATCGTGCCGAGGCCGGGCGTGACGCCCTTCTCCTTCAGCGCCGCCACGCGGGCGGTCAGATCGGACTTGATCGCGGCTGCGGTGGCCTTGCCATCGAGAATCTGGGCGGTCATGCCTCCCATCCTCCCGGATGACGCCCTCCCGGTTCCAATCCGGGTCTGACGTGGCCTCGGTCACCCCATCTCCGCCCGTATCCGCCCATGATCAGCGATGTTGCACTTGCACAACACATACGGTTTGCGGCTGGACAACCAAGAGGGCCCTAAATAACGATGAGACCCGCAATACCGCGGGCAGCACCGGGGGGACGACCGCATCCAAACCGCTTTCCTCCTTGACGTGCCGCGCGTCGTCCCCGCACAGGAACAATCGGAGGAAAGACCGCCATGAGCTTCGGCGACCCGAACAACCCCTACGGCCAGCAGCAGGGCCAGCAGCCGGGCTACGGCTACCCGCAGCAGCAGCCCCAGGCCCCCGGCTACGGCTACCCGCAGGCCCCGCCGGTCGGCGCATACCCGGGCGCCATGGCTCCGACCTCCATGCCCGGCACGGTGAGCACGGCTCGCGTACTGCTGTGGGTCATCGCCGGTCTCCAGATCCTCGGCGTCGCGCTGTTCGCCGTCTCCGCGGCGAGCGTCACCGCCGCGAAGAACGACTCGACGCTCAAGGACGACGCCGCGTTCCAGCAGCTGGCCGACTACTCGTCCGGCATGCTGTGGGCCATCGCGGCGTTCGCGCTCGCCTGGGGCGTGTGGGCGATCGTGCTGGCGGTGAAGTTCAACTCCGGCGGCAACGGCGTCCGCATCACGGCGCTGATCTTCGGCATCCTCACCGCGATCCTCGGTATCTACCCGTTCGTCGTCGTGGGCCTCATCCACACCGTGCTCGCCATCCTGGTCGCCGTCTTCGTCGGCAACGCCAACGGCTCCGCGTGGTTCAACCGCCCGCGCTACTGACCTCACCGGCAGGCAAGAGCAGGACATAGACGGAGGAAGACCGCCATGAGCTTCGGCGACCCGAACAACCCGTACGGGCCCCCACCGCAACAACCGCCCGCTCCCGGCTACGGCTACCCGCAGCAGGCTCCTCCCGGAGTCCCGCCGCAGCAGCCGTACGGCGCCTACCCGAGCGCTCCGCCGATGCAGCAGCCGTACGGCGGTTACCCTCCGGCCGGTCCCGCCGTGATGCCGGGCATCACGAAGGCGGCGCGGATCATGCTGGGCCTCGTGGTCCTCGCGCATGTGATCATCGCGGGCGCGTACATCTGGGTCCTGTCCCGGTGGGACCAGGAGATGGCGGACGCGGGCATCAGCGGCGACACGGAGGCGGAGCGCTTCGCCGATCTGGGCAAGGGCGTCGTCGTCTTCTTCGTCGGGCTCGCCGCGGTGTTCGCGATCCTCGGTCTGGTCCTGCTGTTCCAGTACGCCAAGGGCGGCAACGGCGTTCGCGTGTGCTCGATCGTCTACGGCTCGTTCGCCATCGTCACCGGCATATTCATGCTCGCCGCCTACGGCCTCGGGCTGCTCATCATGATCGCCGCGATCCTGCTGATCGTGTTCTCCGCGAAGCGTGCCACCGCAGAATGGTTCCGGCGACCGCGTTACTGAGGGCCAAGTTCAGGCCAATAACAGCGAAGGGCCGTGTCTCACCCGTATGAGGGGGACACGGCCCCGCCGCGTCGTCCTACTCTGACGTGGGTAGTTGTCAGGCACGGGGAGACGCACCTTGTACAGCATCATCGTGGTACCTCCGCCGACCACGGAGGAAGAGACCAACCGCACGCAGCTCCGCCTCGCACCGGGTGAGCGGCTCAGCTTCGGGCGTTCCGTTTCCGACAACGACCTGGCGATCGCGCACGACGGCGTGTCCCGCAGGGCGGGTGAGATCACCGCCCAGGGTGCCTTCTGGATACTCAGCAACCTGAGCCGGGAGCAGACCTACGTCGTGGAGAACCCGGAAGGCGCGGGCGAGCACATCAAGGTCGGGCCGGGGCGGCTCGACGCGCCGGTGCCCTTCGAGTTCTCGCGGATCGTGCTGCCCGCGGCCGGCGATCTGCTGGCGATCGAGGTGTGGGCGCCTCGTCACGACTACAGCATCGCGGGCGGCCTGGACGGCGCCACCACCGCGCCCGCCTTCTCCATGGACCGCACCAAGCGGTACTTCGCGGTCCTGGCCGCCCTGTGCGAACCCCGGCTGCGCGGCGAACCGCACGCCCCGCTGCCCACGGTCGACCAGGTCGTGGACCGGCTCCGCCCCAGCTGGGCCGCCGCGTCCCGCACCTCCGTCCAGTGGAACATCGACTACCTCGCCGTGAAGCTGCGCCTCAAGCCCGCCCCGGAGACGGCGGACACCGGCCCGCGCCTCAACGGCAAGAAGGAGTCCCTGGTGTCGCTGGCGCTGCGGTTCGATCTGGTACGGGAGGACGACCTCGTCGTACTGAGCGACTCCTCCTCGGCCTCCTCGCCCTCGTCGTCCGGCCGGACGGCCCGGTGACCGAGCCCTACGCCGTGCCGGTGCCGAAGGGGTACCGGGTGGGCGTGTGGGAGGTGCGGGAGCCGATCGCCACGGGGGCGTTCGGGAGCGTGTACGAGGCGCGGCGCACGGACGGCTCACGGGACCTGCCCCGCACGGCGGCCCTGAAGTTCCTGCCCACCGGCACCGGAACCCCCCGCCAACTCACCCACCTGCGCGAACTCATCGACCGCGAGGTCGAGTTGCACCGCCGCCTGAAGCAGCCGCGGCTGATCCGGATGTACGACACCCTCGTCGTCGACGACCCGGCCAGCCCCGCCCTCGACGGCGCCACCATCCTCGTACTGGAGCGGGCGGAGGGCTCCCTGTCCGCCCTGGTCGCGGCCGAGCCCCGGCCCGCCGCCGGGCCCGCCCTGCTCGCGCAGATCTGCGAGGGACTGGCCCAGCTGCACCACGCCGGGTGGGTGCACGGCGACCTCAAGCCCGCCAACGTGCTGCTGATGGCGGACGGTTCGGCCCGGCTCGCCGATTTCAACATGGCGGCGGAGCTGGAGGGCACGCACGCGTACACGCCCGCCTTCTCCACCCCCGACTACACGCCGCCCGAGCTGCTCTGGTCGGAGATCGGCGAGCGCGGCCGACGGATCCGCCCCTCGGCGGACGTCTGGGCGTTCGGTGTGCTGGCCCATCTGCTCCTCACCGACTCCTTCCCGCTCCCCGGCGCCACCCCGAGCGCCCGCCGCGACGCTGCCGCCGCCTACGCCCGCGGCACCGACGACCTGCGTCTGTCCGCCGAACTCCCGGACGCCTGGCGGGAGATCGTCCGCGACTGTCTGACCCGCACCCACGAGGACCGCGTCGGCACCCAGGACCTGCTGCGGCGGGTGGAGGCCGCGGCCGGCACGAGTCGCTCACCGCGCCTGCCGCGGGCCCTGCTCCCCCGTCGCCGCTCCCGCCGTACGGCAGTCGCCGCCGCCGCGACCGCCGTCGTCGCCGTGTCCGCCCTCGGCTACGGCATCAACCTCTGGGTCGGCGACGGCTCGGACGGCGGCGGCACCCCGGGCGGCAAGCCCACGAAGGTCTCGGCCGCCTCCTACGGCGCCGCCGAACTCCGTACCGACAAGGGCATCCCGGTGACCTACCGGCGCCTCATCGTGGACTCGGCGCACAACTGCGTCCACCAGGAGGTCACGCCCGCGCTGATCGCCGCCCTACTGAAGGCGGAGAGTAACTTCGATCCCGACCTCTCCGACCCGTCCGTGGGCAAGGAGGGCGAGTACGGCATCGCGCGCTGGACGCCGAGCCTGCTGCGCTGGTGGATCCGCGACGACGGCGTACCCGCGACCGAGACCCCCAGGCCGCCCATCACCCCGGCCGAGTCCATCCCGGCCGTCGGCCGCTACCTCTGCTACATGCAACCGCTCCTCGACAAGAAGGGCTTGTCCGGCGACCGCCAGGTGCTGCTGGCGGCGGCGTACCGGACCTCGACCAGGGTGGTGAACAACGCGGGCGGGGTTCCCCCGAAGTACCGCGACTACGCCGCCCGCGTCGCTCACTACCTCAAGGAGTACACGCCGCCCGGCAAGAAGTGACCCTGAGAGGTCTGAGGTACCGCGCGCGAGCGCCCGGAGTCACTGTGGTCCTGTCCACCAACGGGGGTGGCAGGACCGGAAGGACACCGACGATGAAGCGCATCCTCGCCTCTCTGGGCGCGGCGGCCGTACTGGCCACGGGGGCGGTCGCCCTGACGCCGGCGAGCGCCGCCGCGGCGGACGGCTGCTGGGGGAACGCGGGCCAGAAGCAGGGGCCGGGCGGCAAGACGTACACCGCCCGCTACTGCCACAACTACCAGGGCGGCGTCGTCGGCTTCGGCGACAAGGACACCGGCTACCTGTACGCCGGGGACAACTGGTTCGTCTGCCAGGTCAAGTACGGCGAGAACCCGCCGGTGGGCGACGCCCGCAACAACTGGTGGCTGTACACCCAGGGCGACGACGCCTACTCCGACGGCGGCTGGGGCTGGTTCCCGGCGACGAAGGTCTCCGGCGGCAACAACTACGAGCCGATCCCGGGCCTGGCCACCTGCTGAACGGCACCGGGCACGGCAGCGGCCTCCGGCTCCCTCGGGGGAGAGTCGGAGGCCGCTCGCCGTTATCGCAGAACCTCGCGCATTTTGCACACGACACGCCGATTTTGCCTGCCCTTGAGATATCCGTGCCTGGTCTTCCTACTCTGACCCCAGTTTCGGTCGGGGGAGGAAACAGACATGCACAGCATCATCGTCGTGCCCATGCACAGCACATGCCCTGACGATCACCTTCGCCTGGATCCGGGCGATTCCCTGACGTTCGGCCGCACCGCCCCACCGTACGGCCCGCACCTGACCATCGCGCACGAGGGCGTCTCCCGGGTGGCCGGGGAGATCACCGCCGCGGGCGCCTACTGGCGGCTCAGCAATCTGAGCGGCGCGCAGACCTACGTGGTCGAGAACCCGGAGGGCGCGGGCGAGCACATCAAGGTCGCGCCGGGCCGGCTCGACGCCCCGGTGCCCTTCGAGTTCGCCCGCGTGGTGCTGCCCGCCGGGAGCGAGCTGCTGAGCTTCGACGTGTGGGCCCCGCGCCACGACTTCCTGGACCGCACCGGTCCACGGGACGGGGTGCCCACCACATGCGCCTTCCCGCTCGACCGCGGCAAGCGGTACTTCCACGTCCTGGTCGCCCTGTGCGCCGCCCGTCTGCGCGGCGAGCCGCACGCCCCGCTGCCGACCGCCGAGGAACTGGTCGAGCAGCTGCGCCCGCTGTGGCCCGCGGTCTCCCGTACCTCGGTGGCGTGGAACATCGACTATCTCGCGGTCAAGCTGCGTCTCAAACCGGCCCCCGACACGGCGCCTAGTGGCGGCCCCCGCCTCAACGGCAAGAAGGAACGTCTGGTCTCCCTGGCTCTGCGCTTCGACCTCGTACGCGAGGACGACCTGGCCCTGCTGGACGCGGGCCGACTGGACCTGGACCGGCTGGACGCGGACCGGAGGGTCGCCCGATGAGCGCCGGATCGTCGGCACACGCCGTGGAGGTGCCGCGCGGCTACCGCGTCGGAGCCTGGGAGGTGCGCGAGCCCATCGCGTCCGGCGGCTTCGGCAGCGTGTACGCCGCCCGGTGCGCCGAGTCCGCCGAGTCCGCCGCGGACCGTCC
The DNA here is from genome assembly GCA_013362785.1 of Streptomyces sp. Classification (GTDB taxonomy): domain Bacteria; phylum Actinomycetota; class Actinomycetes; order Streptomycetales; family Streptomycetaceae; genus Streptomyces. The sequence continues at coordinate 7,055 of JABFVM010000002.1, forward strand.
GGCCGAGGTCGCGCTGAAGTTCCTGCCGACGGGCACCCGCACCCCGCGTCAACTGCGCCATCTGCGTGAACTGGCCGAGCGGGAGACGGAGTTGCTGCGCCGGCTCCAGCGTCCGCGGCTCATCCGGATGTACGAGGCGCTGACCGTGGACGACCCCGACCGCCCCGGCCTCGACGGTGCCACGGTCCTCGTACTGGAACGCGCCGAGGGCTCCCTCGACCAGCTGCTGGACCAGCTGTCGGCCCGGCTGCGGGGCCGACGCGGCACACCGGCCGAGCATGCCGTGGCCGTCCCGGGCGGGCCGTCCCTGGTCGCCCAGATCTGCGAGGGGGTGGCCCATCTGCATCACGCGGGCTGGGTGCACGGCGACCTCAAACCGGCCAACGTGCTGCTGATGGCGGACGGTTCGGTCCGGCTCGCCGACTTCAACCTGGCCGCCGAACTGGACGGCACCCACGCCTACTCCCCCGCATTCACGACCTCCGACTACACCCCGCCCGAACTGCTGTGGGCCGAGGTCGGCGAACGCGGCCACCAGACCCGCACCACCGCCGACATCTGGGCCTTCGGCATCCTCGCCCACCTGGTGCTGACCGGCAGCCTGCCGTTCCCCGGGACGACCCCGACGGCCCGCCGCGAGGCCGTCCAGCGCTACGCCAAGGGCCGCGAGGAGCTCCGCCTCTCACCCGAACTCCCCGACATCTGGCGGCAGATCGTCGCCGACTGCCTCGCCCCCACCCACGCCGAGCGGGCGCCGCACACCGCGCAGACCCTCCTGCGCCGGGTCGAGTCGGCGGCCGGAGCGGCCCGTTCCCCACGGCTGCCCCGGCTGAAGCCGAGACGCGGTCCGCATCCGGCGATCCTCGGCTCCCTGGCCGCGATCGCGGCGGTGTCCCTGGCCGCCGCCGGCCTCCTCGCCCTGCGCGAGCCCGCGCCACAGGGCTACGCGCGCTGCGACCGGGGCGACGTCTGCTTCTTCACGAAGCCGGACGGCCAGGGCGAGATGTGCGCCTGGTACGAGTACGACGACGACTGGATCGGCGGCATCGTCACCTGCGACTGGGCGAAGACCACCCGGCCGAGGTCGGCCTTCAACAACGGCTACACCGAGGACCAGTACCACGATGTCCGGTTGTTCCGCGAGGCCAACAAGAAGAAGCCGTTCGGCTGCCTCCAGGAACTCCAGAAGGTCAATTTCCCCGACCCCGGTGGCCTGGTGATCCGCTCTCACCTATGGGTGATGAACTGCTGAGACGGGCTCCGAGGCGGGGCCTCCCTACAACTTTCGAGGTACCGCGGTCGCGCCGGTCAGCGAATGCTTGACGTGTCCGCACCGAAGAACGAAAACGGGGAGACGAGAAATGAAGACACCTGTACTGACCGCCCGCCGCAGGACGGCCGTGGCCCTCACCGCCGGCGCGCTCACCCTCTCGCTCGGCGGGCAGCTCGCCGCCACGGCGACGGCCGCGCCGAGCACCGACCGGGCGGCCGACGTGGTCGCGGCGGCCAAGCCCAAGTTCCAGATGCCGTTCGCCTGCAACACCCACTGGAGGCTGGACGCTTACGGCAACAACCACAACCCGGCCCTCGACATCGTGGTGAAGAACAACACGGGGTCGTCCGGCAAGGCGGTGTACCCCGGCTACAAGGGCAAGGTCGCCAAGACCTTCTGGGACCGGGGTGCCGGGAACGTCATCATCATCAACCACGGCGGCGGCTGGTACACGGCGTACTACCACCTCAAGGACCGGCACGACAGGTACGTACAGAAGGGCGACAGCGTCAAGGCCAAGACCAAGATCGGCCGCATCGGCGCGACGGGCAACAACAGCGGCGGCTGGGCCCACCTGCACTACGAGCAGCGCTACAAGGCGAGCGGCATCCCGACGGAGGCCAACCGCAAGCCCGTGCACTTCAACGGCAAGAAGTACACGGGCTCGGGCAACACGTGGAAGGACGTCGTGAGCAAGAACTGCTAGGGCGTACGCAGGGAGTCCACGAAGAGGGCCCAGGTCTGGTGGGGGAACACCAGGGCTGGGCCCTTGGGGTTCTTGGAGTCGCGGACGGGGACGGCGCCGGGGAAGTTGTCGGCGACTTCGACGCAGTCCGCGCCTTGACCATTGCTGTAACTGCTCTTGCGCCAGGGGACGGAGCTCAGGTCAATGCCCTTGCTGCGCTTCATCTCTGTAGTTCCTCGCTGCTTCTTCGATCAAGGCTAGGGACGCCTCGGGTGAGAGTGCGACGGCCCTGAGCAGATCGTACGACCTGCGGTACTCCTTCACGAGGGCCGGAAAGTCGGCAATCTGCCCGTCGAAGTTGCTCTCCGTCCACACCAGTGGCGGCGCGTCCGGGAAGGTCATGATCTTGGCCATGCCGTACATGAGAGGGTGCGCGACAGTCGTTTGCGGGACGACCTGCAAAACACTCTCCGAGGCCCGGATCACGGCGAGGATGTGCTCCAGTTGCTCGGCCATCTGCTCCGGCGGAAGCAGCGGGTTGCGAATGATCGACTCGCGAAGGATCCCCCAGTAGGCAGGCCGCTGCTCACGATCCCACATCTCCGCACGCGCCAGCCGCGCCTGGACACGCTGCTCGATCAGCTCTCGGGACGGCGACGGCTCCCCGTGCTGCATGAGGACCCGCATGTACGGCTCGGTTTGCAGCAGCCCGGGAATGACGTCGGGCGCCCACTCCTCCAAGGTCTCTGCCTGCCTCTCCAGGTCCGGCACGTCCGCGTAATACAGCGGATGCCCCGCCCGCCGCGCCTTGGCGACGTCTTCACACCGCCGCTGGAAAAACCCGTCCGTGCCCAACCGCTCGTCCACATGCCGGGCCAGATCCATCGGCATCCCCCGCTCTCCGCGCTCGATCTGGCTCAGGAACGGGATCCCTCGAAAACTGCCGTCCGCCAACTGCTCCAGTGTCAGCCCGGCTTGTTCACGCTTGTAACGCAACTCAGCCCCGTAGAAGCACGGAACGTTCATCGACGCGTCAGGGTCCTTCTTCGCGGGCACATCCACCACCACCGTTTACCAAGCTGCCGTGCGAACCCGAAACGCCTTTTACGGTACGCAACTTGACGCCAATCTGTGAGTGATTCATCACAGACCGCACACGGAGGCGTCCCCCATGCACCCCCACGCCCCACTCGTCCTCGAACTGCTCGCGCTCCCGAAGGCCGTACCGGAGGTACGTCGTAGCGTTCGGGAGTACCTGGGCGCCCCCTGCTCCGAAGTCCTGCTCTGTGTCAGTGAGTTGCTGACGAACGTGATCGACCATGTCGGCGAGGCGACCCCGGTGACCGTCCGGCTGTTCCGCGCCCCGGACGGCTGTACGCGGCTGGAGGTGACCGACCCCGACGCCCACGCGTGGCTCATCGCACGTCATCCCGGTGAGGACGACGAGACGGGACGTGGCCTGCTGTTGCTGGACGCGATCACACGGCGGTGGGGGGTGTGGCTGACCCCCGCCGGCAAGACCGTGTGGTGCGAACTGCCGCACCCTGAAACGTTGTAGGTACCGCTCATCCAGCACCCCCACCAGAGTGATGTGTGCGCCGCCACGGGGGATGGCGCCCCGACCGAGAAATGGGAGTGACATGCGCACAGCACGTTGGATGACCGCTGCGATCGCGACGGCCACACTGGGGGTCCTCGTCTCGACAGGAGCCGCACAGGCACAGCCGTCCGCCGGTCACGGCACCCTGGCCTACTACCAGGGCAAGACCATCGATCTGTCCAAGGACTGGCAGGGCGCCCACACCTGCGCGGTCTTCACGGCGGACGACATCCGCTGCTACAGCACCGCCGCGGCCGGTGAGAAGGCCACCGGCTACAAGAGGGCCACCGACACGGTGGCGCTCAACGCCGCCGAGGTGGGCGCCGCCGCCGTGCCGGCCTGCGCACGCGGATGGTTGTGCCTGTACCAGTTCAAGGACGGCGAGGGGAAGCGGCTCATCTTCCAGGACGAGGAGTGGAACAACCTCGACGACTACGGCTTCGACAACAGGACGTCGTCGTGGCGGAACAACCAGGGTTCCTCCGACTCGGGTCGCCTGGCCCAGTACAAGGACGGCAGCAACAGCGGCTGGAACATCAAGCTCGACGCGAAGGGCTATGTGAGCGACCTGGGCTCCAAGGACAACAAGGCCAGCTCGGTCCACGGCTGACGGCACAGACGCGAGTACAGGCACACAGGTGATCCACGGCCCGCCGGCTCCCCGGCGGGCCGTTCGCCTGCTCCGCGCCGCCACCGGCCCGGGGCGGTAGCCTTCTGCCAACTTGCGTGACACGAGCGCGCGTTGTGAGAAGGCAGTACACCGGGGGACCCATGTCAGACGCGTTGCAGCAGGCCGGGGCGAGTCCGCTGGGGTCCAGGGACCCTGGGCGGATCGGCCCCTACATCCCCCTCGGCCTCCTCGGCAGCGGCGGCATGGGCCACGTCTACCTGGCCCGTCCCGCCGACAACACCCCCGGTCTCGCCGCCGTCAAGGTGATCCGGCCCGAGTACGCCGAGGACGTCCGGTTCCGCAAGCGGTTCGAGCGGGAGGCCGCCGTGCACGGCCGGGTGCACACGCCGCGCACTCCGGATCTGCTCGGCACCGGGTTCGAGGACTCGTTGCTGTGGATGGCGACGGAGTATCTGCCGGGACTGAACCTCGCCGACGCCGTCCGCGAGTGCGGCACGCTCGGTGCCGCCGGGGTGTGGCGGCTGGTGGCGGAGCTGGGGCAGGCCCTGTCGGCGCTGTCCGCCGCCGGGGTCGTACACCGGGATCTCAAGCCGTCCAACGTGATCCTGTCGCTGCAGGGCGCGCACGTCATCGACTTCGGTATCGCGCAGGCCGCCGACAGCAGCGCCATAACGACGACCGGCGCCCGGGTCGGCACGCCCGCCTTCATGTCGCCCGAGTATCTGCGCGAGGGCAACTGCGACACCGCCTCGGACGTGTTCTCGCTGGCCGGGAGCCTGAGCTACGCCGCCACCGGGCACGCGCCCTTCGGCGACGGGACCGGCGTCGACGTGATGCACCGTGTCGCGTTCGAGGAACCCAAGCCGGAGATCATGGCCGAACTCTCCGCCGTGGACCCCGCGTTGGCCGCCCTCCTGACCGCCTGCCTCGCCAAGGACCCCGCCGGACGTCCCACCCCGCGCCGGCTCATCGACGCCGCGACGGCCGCCGGTCACAGCCACGGCAGCGCCGCCGCCTGGCACGAGCCGCTGGGCGCCCGGCTGCTCGAACGGCGGCAGGCCTGCGACGTACTGGAACAAGTCTCCGTCCAGGAGACCGTCCAGCTGCGTGCGCCCGCGCAGCCCACCCCGCCCGCGCCGCCCGCGCCGTTCGGTGCGGGGCCCACCCCGGCCTATGGGCCGCCGACGCCGCCGGAGCCGTACGCCACTCCCGCGCAGGTACCGACGCCGGACGTACCGACGCCGGACGACGGCAGCGGGCGGCGCAAGCGCAGGGTCCACCTCGCCGTCGTCGCAAGCCTCGCCGTGTGCGCGGTCGCCGCGGGCGCCTTCTTCCTCACCCGCCCGTCCACCGAGGAAACGGCCTCCGCCGCACCGACGGCGAGTCACAGCGCAGGCCCCGGCGCCACCCAGGCCTCCGCCTCCCCCAGCTCCTCCGCCTCGCCCCCCGGTGACAAGGGGAAGGAGAAGGAGACCGCTTCGGGGGTCGGGGACGGCGACGCGTCGCAGAGCCCGAAGACATCCGGGGGCGGTGCGGGCGGCGGCACGCAGGACACCCCCGCCGACAAACCCTCCGCCACCTCCGACGGCGACGCGGGCGGCGGCGACGGTGGCGGCAACGCCCCGGCCCCGACCCCCACCAAGACGGCGACCAAGCCCGCCACCCCGCCCTGGATCTCCCAGTGCACGTACTACTCCGGCAGCGAACTGACTCAACGGGGCGACCGGGGACAGCGCGTCGTGCAGGTGCAGTGCATGCTGAGCCAACGCGGTTACAGCGTGGGCGGCGCGGGCGTGGACGGCGATTTCGGTGCGGAGACCGACTCGGCGGTGCGGAAGTTCCAGGGCACCAAGGGGCTGGAGGTCGACGGCCAGGTCGGACCCAACACCTGGGCGGCGCTACGCAGTTCCACGTAGCGCCGCCCGGGGTCATGCTCCGTCGGTGTGAAGACGTGCCTCAGTGGAAGAAGTGGCGCGTCCCCGTGAAGTACATCGTCACGCCCGCCTTCTGCGCGGCCTCGACCACCAGCTCGTCACGGACCGAACCGCCGGGCTGGACCACGGCCTTGACGCCGGCCGCGGTGAGGATCTCCAGGCCGTCGGGGAAGGGGAAGAACGCGTCCGAGGCGGCGTACGCCCCCTGCGCGCGCTCGGCACCAGCCCGCTCCACCGCCAGCTTCGCGGAGTCGACCCGGTTGACCTGACCCATGCCGACGCCGACCGAGGCGCCGTCCTTGGCGAGCAGGATCGCGTTGGACTTGACGGCCCGGCAGGCCTTCCACGCGAAGGCGAGCTCGGCCAGCTCCTCGGCGGAGAGCGCCTCGCCGGTCGCCAGGGTCCAGTTCGCCGGGTCGTCGCCGTCGGCCTGGAGGCGGTCGGTGACCTGGAGGAGGGCGCCGCCGTCG
>JABFVM010000125.1 GCA_013362785.1 Streptomyces sp.
CGGCCGGCCCAGACGTTGAAGAAGTAGGCGCGGCGGCGGTTGGGCAGGGCGTTCCACAGCCACACCCGGCCGAGCAGCTTGAGGACGGGCCACTGCTTGGAGCCCTCGTCATCCCTGGTGGAGGCGCTGCCGTACGAGACGAGCGTGCCGCCGGGGGCGAGGAGGCGCCAGGAGTCGACGATGCCGTGGCCGCCGACGTGGTCGAAGACGGCGTGCACCCCGCCCGGCGCGAGGGCACGGATGCGGGCGGCGACATCGGGGGCGCGGTAGTCGACGGGGACGACTCCCCGTTCCCGCAGGGCGTCGTGGTGGCGCTCGGACGCCGTGCCGATCACCCGCGCGCCCGCGGCCAGGGCGAGCTGGACCAGGACCGAGCCGACGCCGCCGTTGGCGCCGTACACCACGACGGTGTGTCCCGCGCGGACGCGGGCCTTGCGGTGCAGCATCTGCCAGGCGGTGATGCCGTTGACGACGAGGGTCTCCGCCTCGGCCGCGCCGATCCCGTCGGGCACCGGCACCACGTCCGCCGCGTCGACCACCACGTGGCTGGCCCAGCCGCCGACCTTGAGCAGGGCGGCGACCCGGGTGCCGGCCAGGTCCGGGGCGACGCCCTCGCCGGTCGTCAGCACCGTGCCCACGAGGTCGTAGCCGGGCACGAACGGGAAGGGCGGCTGGTCGTAGTAGCGGCCGCGCCGCATCTGCTGCTCGGCGAAGGAGACGCCGGTCGCCTCCATCCGGATCACGACCTGGCCGGGGCCAGCGGCGGGGACGGCGCCGTGCCGGATCTCAAGCCCCTCGGGCTCGACCTTGCCCGGCAGGACGACCTCGACAAGTCCTTCGGCGTTCATGGCGACCTCCACAGAGTCGGCGGGTTCGGCGGGTTGCTCGGCTACTCGGCCACTTGGTTACTTGGCTTCGCGTTCGTTAGAAGTTATAACTCCACGGATCCGGGAGTGTCAATAACTTCAGTGATAGCCTCTAACAATGGTGAACTCGGAAGCGAAGACCCCGCGTGAGCGCTACCGCGCCCAGGTGCGTACGGAGATCAAGCAGCGCGCGTGGGAGCAGATCGCCACGGCGGGCGCGTCGGCGCTGTCCCTCAACGCGATCGCCAAGCAGATGGGCATGAGCGGCCCCGCGCTGTACCGGTACTTCAGTGGCCGCGACGAACTGATCACCGAGCTGGTCAGGGACGCGTACCGAAGCCTCGCCGACACCTTCCGCGCGGCCTCGGAGGCCGGTGCCGACATGGCCGCCCTGGCGCACGCGCTACGCGGATGGGCCCTGGAGGATCCGCAGCGCTACTTCCTCATCTACGGCACGCCCGTCCCCGGTTACCACGCGCCCGACGACACCACCGCGATCTCGTCCGAGATCATGGCGACCCTGCTGGACGCCTGTGCCGCGCAGCCCCTGGACGGCCCGGCGACGCCGTTCGACGCGCACATCGAGCAACACCGGGACTGGGCGGCCGGCCACCCCGCCCCGCCCGCGGTCCTGCACCGTGCCCTGACCTTCTGGACCCGGCTGCACGGCGTTCTGTCCCTGGAACTCGCCGGCCAGTTCACCGGCATGGGATTCGACCCCGCGCAGCTCTTCGCCGCCGAACTGGACGACCTGGTCGGCACGCCGGCCGCCTGACCGCAACCCGGCGCGGGTGTCGTCCCTCTTTCAGTGCATGCCGGTAAATGTCAGAGGTGCGTCCCGTACGAGAGCCCTCGTCGGATCCCTGCTCGCCGCCCTGCTCCTCGTCACCGCGTGCACGTCGACGGAGACGGGACCGTCCACGGCCCCGCCCACCTCGAAGGCCCCCGACACGCCCGACACGAACGGGGAGCTGATGGCGGGGGCGGCCTGGTACGTGCAGTGGGTCACCGTCGGCGGGCGGACGACCGCCGCGCCGGGGCCCCGTGCCGCCGCCTGGGTCGAGTTCGGCGACGACGGCACGGCCGAGGGCCACTACGGATGCACCCCGTTCAAGGCTGCGGCGACCTTCACCGCGACAGCGCTCACCGTGGGCGAGAAGACCGACTCGGCGTCCCCGGCCGAGCGGTGCCCGGCGTCGCATCTCGCCTTCGAGGAGAAGCTGCGGAAGCTGTTCAGCGGGCCGCTCACGATCAACCGGCGCGTGGACGACCTGACGATGGACCTGAAGAACCAGCGGGGCGACTACGTCGCGGTGAAACTGCTGCGGCCCAAGGGGCTGTTCGGCTCCCGATGGCAGCTGACCCATCGGGTCGGGGACGACGGCTCCGTCATACCGATCACCGGCGGCAGCGCGGTGTACTACGTCTTCCACCGGGACGGGACCGTCACCGGCAACACCGGCTGCAACGACTTCACCGGCAGAGCCGTCTTCTACCGCGACCTCCTCACGATGTACCAGCCCGTCCGGACCACCGATCGGACCTGCTCGGAAGAGCTCATGCGCCAGGAGCACACGCTGCTGACGTACACGAAGAATCCGCGGCGAATGGGCTACGGAAACGCCCTGACCGCCTCCTTCCAGGCCACCGAGATGGATGTGCCGCCGATGGACGCCGGGTACCACTGGACGCTGATCCCCGACGACAAGTAGAGCGGGCGCCACCGGTCGGACCGATGACGCCCGCTCTGCCGGGCGATCGCGCTCAGGTGTGACCAGTTGTCACCAGTTGATGGCGTCGTCCATCTCCTGCTGCCAGTAGGTGACCTTGAGGGAGTCGTCGATGTAGACGCCCTTCGCGGGCAGCGCCGGGTGGGCGACCTTTCCGACGCTCCCGCTCATGGAGCGGCCGTAGAAGGCGACGGCCAGGGACTTCTCGGTCCGGCCGTTCGAGGCGCTGCCGTCGGTGGCAGACAGGCTGACGGACGCGTATCCGGACTGGCCCGGCTCCAGCGTGACGACCGCCTGCGGCTGGGACTCCTCGATGACCGGAGGCACGGACTGGGCCTCACCGAAGGCGACGGCCGGGTAGCCGTAGAGGAAGCAGGTCTTGCTGCCGGTGTTGGTGACCGTGAGCAGCATGTGGTTCACGGGGCGGTTCAGCGGGGCCGCGACCGTCTTGGTGTTGGACCCCTCGCAGGTGACCGGCTTCCCGGCGGAGGTGGGCGCCTTTCCCGCCGAGGACTGGCCGGTGGAGCCCGAACCGGAGCCGCTCCCGCCGCCGGAGGAGCCCGAGCCGTTCGAGGAGCCCGAGGTGCCCGCGGTGCCGGAGGAACCGGAGGAACCCGAAGTGCCGGAGGAACCCGA
>JABFVM010000028.1 GCA_013362785.1 Streptomyces sp.
GCGTACGACTGGAAGACCAGACCCAGGTTGCGGCCCTCCGGCGGCACCGCCGTACGCGCGTCGCCGTCGAAGAAGACCTGGTCGCCGACCCGGATGGTGCCCGACTCGGGGTGCAGGTCGGAGGGGGAACCGCCGGTGGCGGCCTCGCTGTAGTACCGCTCGTAGACGGCGGAGCTGCCGAGGTTGGTGGCGCGGATGTCCGCCAGTCAGGGGTAGTGGGCCGTGAACGCGTCGAAGATCGGCTGCCAGTTGGTCTGCGAGGTGTTCGAGTAGATCAGCAGTTTCCGCTCGCGGCGCGAGGCGTCGACGATCTTCTCGTACGAGGCCGGGTAGTACGCGGGTTCGGCTGTGCGGCGGCGTTCGCGTCCGTGCCGGTGCAGCCGCCGAGGGCGCTGCCGGTGACGGCGAGGGCTCCGACGGCGGCGGCGCCGCGCAGCACACCGCGGCGAGACGGCGTGCCGGAACGGGTGGGAGACATGGGGCTCTTCTCGTGAGGGGCGCGACGGCGCTGTCAGCTGCATCGATCGAGAGCATCGGATCCGAAGACGATGACTTCAACCGGTGTACCTGTCAACCATTCCCGCTGGGATACTTTGGGTCGTGCGCGACAGTCCTGCCGCGCCGGTGGACCACCAGAGCGGGAGGCCGCGGGCATGGCCGGGCTTGCACGGATCGAACGGGCGCAGCCGCAGACTCCGGCGGTGGAGGTGGCACGCCGTCTGCTCGACCATCTGCTGACGTCGGGCCGGCTCAAGGCCGGTGACCGGCTGCCGCCCGAGCGTGAGCTGGCGGAGACCTTCGGGGTGGGCCGCTCCGCGGTCCGCGAGGCCCTGAAGTCCCTGTCGCTGCTGGGTCTGCTGGAGATCCGGCAGGGTGACGGCACCTATGTGCGGGGCGCCACCTCGGACCTGTTGCCGCAGGTCCTGGAGTGGGGACTGATGCTGGGCGACCACACCATGGACGAGCTTCTGGAGGCCCGCGCGTGCGTGCAGGTCGACCTCGCGGAACTCGCCGCCCTGCGCAGGACGGACAACGACGTCACGGCGCTGGAGGCGCACCTGGCCCGGATGGCCGCCGAACACGCCGACCCGGAGCGCTATCTGGAGGCCGACCTGGCCTTTCACCGGGCGCTGGCCCAGGCCTCGCACAACGGCGCCCTGGCCGGCCTTCAGGCCCGCCTGGAGACGCTCGTGGCGGTGTGGATCCGGCAGAACATCCGCAAGCCGGGGGAGGGGCGGCTCGATGAGCACGAGGCCGTACTGAAGGCCGTGCGGGCCAAGAACCCCCGGGCCGCGCGGGCCGCCATGCACGCCCACATGGACTCGGCGACGTGACGGCTACGGGCCCGGCTCGGCCGGGCGTGAGGGCGGAGGCAGTCCGCCGTATGTGTCATGTATCAACCGGTTAACCGGTTGGGATCGCACGGATGGTGCCCCTTCACGGAGCCTCATGACGCGGAGAGGGCCCGGCGGACGACGTACGGCAGGATCCCGCCGTGCCGGAGATAGGCCAGCTCCTGCCGGGAGAAGATCCGTAGTCGAACCCGCACCGTCGTCCGGCCTCCGCCGCCCTCCCGCAGATGCAGGACGACCCGGTTGGTGCCGACGGCCAGGCTGTCGAGGCCCTCGAAGGACAGCTCCTGCTCGCCGGTGAAGGCGTGGGACGCCGCGTCGTCGCCCTCGGTGAACTCCAGGGGCAGTACGCCCATGCCGATCAGATTGCTGCGGTGGATGCGCTCGTACGACCGGGCGACGACCGCGCGCACCCCCAGCAGCGCCTGCGCCTTGGCCGCCCAGTCCCGGCTGGATCCCGCCCCGTAGTTGTGCCCGGCGACGACGACCAGGTCGTAGCCCGCCGCCCGATAGGTGGGCGCGGCCTGATGGACGGGCAGCACCTGGGCGCCGTCGGCGGTGTACGCGTGGCCGCCGGATGCCGGCGGTGCGGCGGCGTCGCCGTCGAGGAGCAGGTTGGTGACGGCGGCGTTGCTGAAGGCGCCGCGCAGCATGACCTCGTGGTTGCTGCGGCGCGTGGAGTACTGGTTCAGATCGCGGCGGGCGACGCCGCGCTCGGCGAGCCACTGCCCCGCCGCGCTGCGGGCCGGGATCGCGCCGGCGGGGGAGATGTGGTCGGTGGTGACGTTGTCGCCGAGCCGGAGCAGGATCCGGGCCCGGTCGATCCTTGGCTCGCCCGGCGGACGGGCGGACAGGTCCGTCAGATGCGGAGGGCGGCGGATGTACGTCGACTCCGGGTGCCAGGGGAACCGGGTACCGCCGGGCGCCTCGATCTCCTGCCAGGCCGGGGTGCCACGCCTCAGGTTCGCGGCGTTGGTGCGGAACATCTCCGGCCGTACGAACTCCGCGACGCACGCCGCGACTTCCTCGTCGGAGGGCCACAGGTCCTTCAGGAAGACCGGTTCTCCCTCGGGGCCGGTCCCCAGGGGCTCGGCGTCGAAGTCGTGCAGCACCGAGCCGGCCAGCGCGTAGGCCACGACCAGCGGAGGGGAGGCGAGATACGACAGGGAGACCCGGGGGTTGACCCGCCCCGCGAAGTTGCGGTTGCCGGACAGCACGGCGACCGGTTCGGCCGCGCCCGCCTCGGCGAGCCGCTCCAGGTCCGGGTGCAGCGGGCCGGAGTTGCCGATGCAGGTCATACAGCCGAAGCCGACGATGTGGAAGCCGGTCCCCTCCAGGGCGGGCAGCAGCCTGGCCGCGCGCAGATACTCCTCGACGACCCGTGAGCCGGGCGAGAGCGAGGTCTTGACCCACGGCTGGGCGGTCAGGCCCCGCTCGGACGCCCGTTGGGCGAGCAGACCCGCCTGCACGATCAGGGCCGGGTTGGCGGTGTTGGTGCAGCTGGTGATCGCGGCGATGGCGACGGGCCCGTCGGGCAGCGGCTCGCCGAACGGGCCCGCCTCGGTGGTGGGGCGGCCCTCCGCCCGCCGGAACGACGCCGGGACCTGCGACAGCGGCAGCCGCTGGTGCGGCAGGTCCGGGCCCGCCACGCTGGGCTCGACGGTGCCCAGATCGAGGTCGAGCAGCTGGTCGTAGCGGGGGACGGGGCGGTCGTCGGTGCGCTTGAGTCCCTGGGCGTCGAGATAGGCGTCGACCAGCCGCACGTGCTCCTCCGTACGGCCGCTGAGCCGCAGATAGGCGGCGGTCTCGTCGTCGTAGGGGAAGAAGACGCAGGTCGCGCCGTACTCCGGTGCCATGTTGGAGACGGCGGCGCGCTCGGCCCAGCCCAGGGTCGTGACGCCGTCGCCGCAGAACTCGACGAACTTGTTCACCACGCCCGTGGCGCGCAGCAGTTCGGTCAGGGTGAGGGCGAGGTCGGTGGCGCCAACACCTTGGCGGAGCCGGCCGGTGAGGCGGACGCCGACCACGTCCGGGTAGGGGATGGTGACCGGTTCGCCGAGCATGGCGGCCTGTCCTTCGAGACCGCCGACGCCCCAGCCGACGACACCGAGCGCGTTGATCATCGGGGTGTGGCTGTCGGTGGCGACCAGCACGTCCGGGTGGAGGAAGGGGAGATCGCCGTCGGCCGGGTCCGTCACCCACACCACACGGGCCAGCGCCTCCATGTTGACCTGGTGGATGATCCCCGTGCCGGGTGGGACCACACGGAAGTTGTGCACGCCGCGCTCGGCCCATTTGACCATCTCGTACCGCTCGCCGTTGCGCCGGAAGTCGATCAGCAGATTGCGTTCGACGGCGTCGGCGCGGCCGTACTCCTCGACGATCACCGAGTGATCCACGGTCAGGTCCACCGGGATGGACGGCTGCAACCGCCCCGGATCGCCGCCGAGTTCGGCGAGGCTGTCGCGCATCGCCGCGAAGTCGGCCAGGGCCGGCAGACAGGTGGTGTCGTGCAGCATGATCCGGTTCGGATGCACGGGCACCTCGCACGCGCCGCTCCTGGCACGCGCCCGGGCCGCCACGTCCGCCAGCGCCTCCGGTGCCCGACGGGCCACGTTCTCCAGCAGCACGCGGATCGCGTACGGCAGGGTGTCCAGCTCCGCGGTCGGCAGGATCCGCTCCAGCGGCTGACAGCGGTAGGAGCGGCCCTCCAGGGTGAGTACGGCGGTGAGGTCGGCGTTCATGATCTCCTAGGGTTGATCGAGCAGTATTGTCTTATGTCGCTCATTGATACAATCAATTCGGCCGTGCGGAAAGAGGGCGAGCGCACCGAAGCGATGGGCGGAGGACCTGACCGGCCCTAGTTCTCCGTGCCGATCCCCGTCTTGATCGACCGCACCTTGTCCAGATGCGTGCTCAGGAAGGCGGACGCCTCCTTGCGGTCGCCGCTCTCCACGAGGTCCAGGAGCCGCAGATGCTCCCGGGCCTGGTTGGCCAGGCGGGAGCGGTCGATCTGGTGGCGGTACTCGATCAGACGGCGCAGCCGGTTCTGCCGGCGCACCGCGTCCAGCAGGAACTGGTTGCCGGAGCAGCCGACCAGCATCTCGTGGAAGGACGCGTTGACCTGGAACAGTTCGGCCCGCGGCAGCAGCAGGATGTCCCCGTGCAGCAGGGCCTCCTGCTGCTGCCGGTGCCGGGCGAAGGCGTCGGCGTCCACGGTGAAGGCGGGTTCGAGGAGCGCGGCCGGCTCGATGATCATCCGGAACCGGTAGCTCTGGTCGTGTGCCTCGGCGGTCGCCATGACGTGCTGGAACTCCCAGCCCCGGCCGCCCGCCTTGCGCCGCACGAGATCCTCGCCCTCCATGCGGGAGAGCACCCGGTCCGCCTGGCGCGGGGTGAGCCGGTAGCGCTGGGTGATGTCGGCCGTGCTGAAGGAGCCCTCGAACCGCCCGCCGACGTAGTCGTCCGCGATCTCGAAGTACGCCGACTCCTCCACGCCCTCGGCGCCGCTCAGGTCGGGCCGGGCGAGGGTGCTCGCGTCGCGGGTGAGGAAGAAGCCGCGGTTGGGGAGCCGTTCCAGGATGCCGACCTCGGAGAGGAACAGCATCGCCTTGCGCACCGGGGTGCGGGAGACCGTCAGTTCGTCGGCCGCCCACTGCTCGGTGACATGGGCGCCCTCCGTGAGTCCGCGGCGACGCATCAGGTCCACCAGCCGGGTGGCCATGGAGGTGGTCAGGTCGGTCCTCGGCATCGTTCCTGCGCTCTTCACGTGGTGGATCGGCGGAGCCTCATCCTATGAACCCGGCCGCACGAGCAGAACGCACACCGGCGAGCCGGCCCGCACCACCTCGCCGGTCGGAGGCTCTGATCCCCGGGAGAAATTGTATCTAGCAATCTATTGATACAACATGGCCGCGACGGCAGGAGATCCCGATGACCGTTTCCCCGCTCCCCACCGCCGTCCTCTTCGATCAGTACGGCGATCAACTGCGGGTCTGCGACGTGCAGTTCACCTCGTACGGAGCCCACCGCTCGCGAGGTCCATGTGCCGGTGTCCTTCGGCGGGGTCACGTTCACCACCGGGGATGTCCTGCACGCCGATGAGGACGGGGTGGTCCTGCTCCCCGCGTCCGCGGTGGGCAGGTAGACGGGTCGCCGCTCACGGGGCTCTGTCCGGGAACGCCGCTCACGGTGCCCTGTCCGGGAACAGGGCGCGGGCGCGGTCCGGGTCCGGTGAGACGAAGACGGCGTCCGCGGTGACCAGTTCGGTGGGGGGGGGGTCGTCCTCGGTGCTGATCGCCCCGGCCATGAAGATCTTGCGGTCCTCCGTGCCAGTGACGCGGGCACGGACCCGCAGCGGGGTCTCCAGCGGGACGGGACGGTGGTACCGGGTCTGGAGGGAGACCGTCATGGCGGGGGTCCCCGCCGCATAGCAGGCCCAGCCCATCAGCTCGTCCAGCAGCATGGCGCTCATGCCGCCGTGCACATACCCGGGAGGGCCTTCGTGGGCGATGCCGAGGGTGCAGTGCCCGACGACCCCGGCGCCGTCCGGCGTCACCCGCATCGGCGGGGCGAGGGCGCTGCCGGGACCGGTGACGGGGCTGTACATCCGTACTCCGCCGGGGAACTCGTCCACGGCCGGGATCTCCGCGCGCAGCCGCCTCCGGCCGGTCAACCGCCCGGTGAGCCGACGGACTTCGTCGGTCATCCGGTGCAGGGCCTCGGCCGGGGCGGCGGTGCGTACGGTGGCGTCGACCAGGGCGCGCAGTTCGTGGCCCAGTGCGGCGATCGCCGCCCGCTGGCGGTCCAGTTCCTCGGCGGTCGTCGGAGGGTGTTCGGTGAGTGGTGCGTTCATCGGGTTTCTCGGTCAGCCGTCCGCGCGGACGAAGACGGGCTTGAGGTGCTTCTCGGGCAGGGCGTCGGGCAGTTGCTCCCAGTCGATGACATGGGAGACGACCCGCCGGGGGTCGACCTTGCCGGAGCGGGCCAGTTCGAGGGCGTCCGGGATGTGGCCACGGACGTTGTCGCGGGCGACGCGCAGGGTGACGCCGGTGAGGTACATGTCGAGCAGCGGCAGCTCACCGGGCCTGAAGTGGTTGCCGGCGGACTCGCAGATGCCCTCCGGGGCAAGGGACTTGACGGTCAGGGCGAGCTGGTCGACCCGCCCCGTGGCCTCGACGGCGATGTCGAACCCGGGCCGGACGGGCTCCAGCGTCTCGGCGGTGTCCGCGCCGAAGCCGCGGGCGATCTCGCGGTGCGCGGGATCCGGGTCGACGTACAGCACCTCGGCGGCGCCGAGCGCGCGGGCGATGTCGCACACGTACAGGCCGATGCTGCCTCGGGCGACGACCAGGACACGTGCTCCCGGCCGCTGCCTGAGGTGGGGTGCGACCAGACGCCAGGACAGCGACCAGTTGTCGCTGGCCGACGCCATGGCGACCGGGTCCAGATCGGCGGGCAGCGGCACCAGCATGGCGTCCGCCCACGGCACCCGGACCAGATCGGAGAAGAGCCCGCCCCAGCTGCCGCCGATCGGCGCGCCGTACATCGCCATGTGCGGTACGGCCGTGCAGTGCGCGGTCAGCCCGGCGCGACAGCGGTCGCACGCGCCGCAGTTGATGGACCACGGGACCACCACCAGGTCGCCCGGCGCCACGGTCGTGACGGCGTCGCCGGTCTCCACGACCCGGGCCACGCACTCGTGGCCGAGGGGAAACGGCGGGTCGATGAAGCCATGTCCGGCCAGGATCGCCGAGTCCACGTCGCAGGAGGTCGCGGCCACCGGGGCGACGATCGCCTCCTGGTCCGAGCCGAGCTTCGGGTCGGGCGCCTCACGCCACTCGACGGTGTGCCGGGCGACATAGGTCAGTTCACGCATCGGCCCGCTGCCCCTTCGCCAGGGCCACGAGGTCGGCGTACCGGATGACCGACCCGCCCGCACCCCAGGTGCCGTCGGCCTGCTCGTGCACCAGCACCCACACCCGCAGGGCGTGGTCCTGGGCCAGCCCGGCTGCGTCGAGGACGGTCTTGGTGGCGTCCTCGATCAGACCGGCCTTGCGTCGCTCGGACACGGCGCCCTGCGGGACCGTCACCTCGACCAGGAAGCGGGGCGCGTCGTCCTCGGCGGTGGTCTGAGCCCCCTCCGGCAGTTCGACGAGATAGCTCCACGCCTGAGCGCGGAAGAACGCCGTGTCGGGCGCCCCCTCCCACCGCAGCAGTACGGCGGCCAGGTCCCGCTGGACGGTCTTGCGGCCCTCCTCGGTCAGCGAACCTGACGGGACGGTGAGCCGGATCATCGGCATGACGAAGTCTCCCCTCGTGCTCTGCGCACGGACTGCGCACGGTCTGCGTTCTGTCTGCGCACTGTCTATGACAGTCGTTATAAACGAAGGTCACGCTAGACTATGACGAGCGTTATAGCCAGAGGGGAGTTACGGTCTTGGCGAAATCCAGCGCGCCGTCGCCCGGTGCACCGTCACGTGACCGCATCGTGGCCGGGGCGGCCGATCTGATCAGCAGGCGCGGTCTGAAAGCCGCGAGCATCCGGGAGGTCGCCAAGCACGCCAAGGCGCCGCTCGGCTCGACCTACCACTACTTCCCCGAGGGCAAGCAGCAGCTGGCCACCGAGGCCGTCCGGTACGCGGGTGCGGCGGTGTCCGGCATCCTGCGCAAGCAGCTGGACGCCGGCCCGGTCGCCGGTCTGCGGGCCTTCCTGGCCCTGTGGCGCGGCATCGTCGTGGAGAGCGACTTCCGCGCGGGCTGCCCGGTACTGGCCGTCTCCGTCGAGGAGCCGCCGGCCGACGAGGTGCCTCCTGCCCTCGCCGCCGCGGCCGAGGCCTTCCGGGACTGGGAGCGGCTGCTCACCGAGACGCTGCGCACACACGGCGCCGACGCCGAGCGGGCACCGGGGCTGGCCGCCCTGATCGTGGCCTCCGTCGAGGGCGCGATCGCCATGAGCCGCGCCAAGCGCAGCATGGAGCCCCTGGACCAGGTCGCCGAGCAGCTCGAAGCACTGATCGTCGGCGTGTGCGGCCCGGCCTGAGAGGTCAGCCCACGCAGCCCACATGGGCCAGCGCCTGCTTCAGCAGCACCCCGTGCCCGCCCGGCATCTCGCTCTGCACCGCCGGGGACAGAGCCTCCTGCGGGCTGAACCAGACCAGGTCCAGGGCGTCCTGGCGCGGCCGGCAGTCACCGGTGACCGGGACGACGTAGGCCAGGGAGACCGCGTGCTGGCGCGGGTCGTGGTACGGCGTGATGCCCTGCGTCGGGAAGTACTCTGCGACGGTGAACGGCTGCAGGGAGGTCGGGACGCGCGGGAGCGCCACCGGACCGAGGTCCTTCTCCAGGTGGCGCAGCAGGGCGTCACGCACGCGCTCGTGGTGCAGCACACGGCCGGAGACCAGCGTCCGGCTGACCGTTCCGTCCGGTCCGATGCGCAGCAGCAGGCCGATGCTGGTCACCTCGCCGCTGTCGTCGACCCGCACGGGTACGGCCTCGACATACAGGATCGGCATCCGGGCGCGCGCCATCTCCAGCTCGTCGGAGGACAGCCAGCCGGGCGTGGTATCGGTCATGTCAGACATTGCTTGATCATACTTTCCGGGAATTGCGAACGCTCAGTCGCGGGGCTGACGGGGGTCGGGGTCGGCGGACAGTCCGTAGAGACGGCGGGCGTTGTCGCCGGCCGTCCACGCCGCGATCCGCAGCGCGTCCGGCAGGCTCAGTTCGTCGGCGTCCAC
This sequence comes from Streptomyces sp., assembly GCA_013362785.1. Taxonomy (GTDB): domain Bacteria; phylum Actinomycetota; class Actinomycetes; order Streptomycetales; family Streptomycetaceae; genus Streptomyces. The sequence goes on from JABFVM010000028.1 coordinate 9,092, forward strand.
CCGGTCCTGGAGCAGTTCGCCCAGGCCCCGGCGGAACGCCAGGGCGCCGAGCCGGTAGAACTCGGCCAGACCATACGCGTCGGAGCTGTACAGCAGCTTGCGGAAAGGGGTGATCTCCAGCGCCTCCGCGAGGATCGCGCGGGAGCGGGCGGGGCCGACGTGGTGCAGGGTGAGCCCCACATCGAGATACACCTGCTCGAACACCGCCGCCAGATAGGCGGCCTGGCGCTGGTACGGCCAGCAGTGCAGGAGCAGTACGGGGATCGTGCCCTTGGTGAGGTGCAGCCAGTCGGTGAGGAGGGTGGGGTCCACCCGGTGCAGACGGATGTCGTCGTCGCCGAATCCCGTGTGCAGCTGGAGGGGGAGCCCCAGGTCCACCGCCGTCCACAGCAGATGCCGTACCAGGACCGGGTCGGCCAGCCGGCCGCCGTGCGCCAGCCACTGCCGGGCCGCCGCGGTGACCAGGGCGTCCGAGGGGCGTGCCGGGTCCAGGTCGAAGCCGGTGCGGTAGGCGGCCACCGACTTCACGGCCACCACGCCCGGACGCCGTACCGCCTCCTCGGCAGCCGTCCGGAAGGCCGTCGGGTAAGTGTCCGGTTCGACTCCGGCAGCCGCCAGCGCCTCGGCGAGCGACTCCAGGCGTACGACTTCGTACGCGGTGGCGTCGGCGCCCGCGGCCAGTTCGTCCGGGGTGGTGATGCGGTGCGGGGCGTACCCGGTGTCGACGCAGTACGCCTCGGTTCCGGCGGCGGCCAGGAACCGGCGGTTCACCTCGTGTCCTCCCAGCTCCGCACGCCGGGTCAGATACGTAGCGGCGGGGGCGTGGTGCGGCAGGTCCAGCAGGGGTGCGCAGTGGCGGCGTACGGCCACGCCCGCCGGCGTGTCGAAGGGGGAGATGCCGGGCCAGGGCTCGCCCTCGGTGAGCAGGGACTCGAAGCCGTCCCGGTCCAGGTCGGCGGTGACGACCCCGTGGCAGTGATGGTCCACCAGCGGCAGCGCCGCCAGCGCCTCGTGGACCGGCCCGGTGGCACCCATGTCAGTACTTCCACCGGTACGCCGCCGCCACCTGGTCGTCGTCCAGCCCGGCGACGGCAGCGAGCTCGCCTTCGCGTACGGCGATCACGGCATCGGCGAGCACCGGGCCCAGCGCGGTCCGCAGCACCTCGTCCGCACGGAACTCCTCGACGGCCTCGCCCAGTGAGGCCGGCAGCCTGCGGACACCCCGGGCGGCGGCCTCCTCCGCATCCAGGCGCGCCGGATCGCCGGTGATCTCCTGCGGGAGCCGTGCCTGCGACGCCACACCGTCCAGCCCCGCCGCGATCAGACAGCCCAGGGCGAGATACGGATTGGCGGCCAGGTCCACCGGCTTGATCTCCAGGTTCGCGGCCTGGTCGCGGTGGCCCGCGGTGCCGGTGACGACGCGCAGCCCCGCCTCCCGCGTCTCCAGGCCCCAGGCGGTGAACACCCCGGCCCACTGGGAGGGCTTGAGCCGCAGATAGCTGGCCGGGCTCGGCGCGGTCACCGCCGTGAGGGCACGCAGGCGGGTGAGCACACCGGCCGCGAAGGACTCGGCGTCCGGCCGCATACCGTGGCGGCGGTCACCCCCCGCGTGCAGGTTGGTCCCGTCGCGCCAGGCGGAGAGATGGACATGGCCGCCGTTGCCGACGCCTTGCCCGAAGACCGCCGGGGCGAACGACACCGCGAGGCCGTGCCGCCGGGCCACCGCCCGGATCGTCTGCCGGACCAGCACACTGCGGTCGGCCGCCGCCACCGGGTCCAGCGCGGCCACCGACAGCTCGAACTGCCCGGCCGCGTACTCGGGATGCAGCTGGTCGACCTCCACGCCCTGCCGCGCGAGCGCCGCCAGCAGTTCCGCCGTGCAGTCGCTCAGCTCGACCTGGCGGGTGGCGCCGTACGCCGGACCGGTGGCCGCGGGCACGAACTCGCCGTCGGCGCCGGGCGGTTGGGCGACGGCCCACTCGATCTCGATACTCGCCCGGAAGGTGATCCCGTGCCGCTCGGCGGCTTCCTGGAGCATGTGCCGCAGGAAGGTACGGCCGCAGCCGGGATGCCGCTCGCCCTCCTGGGTGATCCGGTCGACCGGGGCCCACGCCCAGCCGGGCTGCCCGGCCAGCTCCACCAGTTGGTCGAGATCGGGGTAGAGGCGCAGATCGCCGTCCGGTGAGCCGAGGACGTCGGTGGTGACGATGGAGTCGTTCGCGAGGAACGTGTCGAACACCGGCGACATCCCGACACCCCAGGCCGCCGCCGAGGCCAGCTTCGCCGTCGGGATTGTCTTCACCCGGCCGATGCCCGCCGTGTCGACGTAGGCCAGCACGATCCCGTGCACGCCCCGCCCGGACAGTTCCCCGCTCAGCGCGGTGGCCCGCTCGATCTCACCGGGACGCCCTCCCGGGACGGGGTCGGCAAGGGTGGTCATACGGTCTCCCGGTCTCCTCGACGAGCTGGGGCGGTCGGTGCCGGTTCGTTCCGGTTCGGTTCGTGCCTGCCCTGCTCCGTCAGGGTTTCACGGCCACCGCGCCGTACTGCGGCACCGGGGCGGGAGAGTCGGAGGTGTGCCACTGGGAGCAGGACACCAGACCCGGCTCCAGCAGCTCCAGCCCGTCGAAGAAGGCGGCGATGTCCGTGCCGCTGCGTGCGGTGATCGGCGGCGTGGCGTTCTCGTTCCAGAACTCCATCGCCGGGATCTGGCCCTCGCCGCCGAGCTCGGAGTCGAACGTCGGGTGCGTCAGCACCAGGAGGCTGCCGGAGGGGACGGCGGCCAGGACGCGGTCGACGATCCCGCGGGCCTTGTCGTAGTCCAGGACGAAGTTGAGGATGCCCAGCATCATCACCGCGACCGGCTTGCTGAAGTCCAGGGTCTGCGCCGCGCGTTCGACGATGGCGTCCGGGTCGTGCACATCGGCGTCGATGTAGGCGGTGACGCCCTCGTGGGTGCCGGTCAGCAGGGTGCGGGCGTGCACGAGGACGATCGGGTCGTTGTCGACGTACACGATCCGCGAGTCGGGCGCGACGCGCTGGGCGATCTCGTGGGTGTTGTCCGCCGTCGGCAGCCCGGTGCCGATGTCCAGGAACTGCCGTATACCGCGCTCCTCGGCCACGAAGCGCACGGCCCGGCCGAGGAACGCGCGGTCCGCGCGGGCGATGTCCCGGATGATCGGGAACATCCCGGCGACATGCTCGCCGACCTGCTGGTCGACCTCGTAGTTGTCCTTGCCGCCGATCCAGTAGTTCCACACCCGCGCGTTGTGCGCCACACCGGTGTTCAGCTTCGCCGACCCGCCCGACGGGGTGTGGCCATCACTCACTTCTCGTCCTCTCCTCGCACGCACGACCGAAACCGGCCATCGCCGCCATTGTGCCGTTCCGTTGATCACGTTGTCCCGGGAATCGACAGAGCCGGTACGGCGGTTGGCGTGCGAGGTCGTGCGGGTGAGGCGGGCGGGGAGAGTGCTCCGTGGGGCGTGCTACTCGATCTCGCTGGGGCTCGCGGCGGGCGTCCTGCCGGCCAGGACGTCCTTCAGGCGCTGGGTGCCGAGCTTCACCGCCTGGTCGACGGAGTCCTCCTCGCCGCCGTCGAGGCCGCCCGCCGTGACGGTGATCGCGTCGCTGCCGACGCGGACGACACCGACGTCCTGGGTGAGCGTGGTCTGGTCGCCGTCCACCTTGCCCCGCACGGTCACCCGCAGGCCCTGGCGGTCGTCGCCCACGTCGGGCAGATCCGTCTCGATCACCTGGACCGTGCGCTTCTGGCCGTCCTCGGTGGCGGTGAACTGGTCGCACTCGTCCGGCAGGGTCTTCAGCCAGGCCAGCGCGGAGTCCAGGTCCGACCGGTCATAGGCGGCGACCTGGTACAGCAGCCGGGAGTTGCCCTCCTCGAAGCCGCGGAGCGCGGACGCCCCGGACGGCTTGCCCAGCAGGTCGTTGTCGTAGAGGTTGTCGAGCAGCTTCTGGCAGTCGGAGGCGTCCGACTTCGCGGTGAGGAAGTCGGCGACGTCGACGTCGCCGATGAGGAGGCTGTCGTGCCAGCCGGCGGCCTCGGAGTCCTTCACCTGGGTCCAGGCGTCCTCGATGTCCGCCTCGGTGATCAGCGCGGCCTTTGCCCCTGACTCGGAGAGCGTGGGGCTGGGGGAGCCGGTCGGCTGTTTCCGGGCGGCCGGTGAGGCCGTGACGCCCGAGGTGCCTGTGCCGTCCTGGCCGCCGTCGTCCGAGCAGGCGCCGGTGGCCAGCAGGGCGGCTGCGGCCAGGGCCGAGGAGAGAACACGGGTGAGCCGGGTCGGACGACAGGTCATCGGGAGTGCCTCCTGGGAACGTGACGCGTCTGCCCACCGCACCACCGGAAGTGACGGCCCACCAGCGGCACCGGACCGTTCGAGTGAGCGACACGGCCGACGGTGGCGCAGCCGACCGGCGGGGGTGCCGGTGCCCACCGGACGACAGAGCCGGCGCCCACCCGCCGGTAGTGCCGCAGCCCCACTGCCGGTAGTGCCGCAGC
>JABFVM010000461.1 GCA_013362785.1 Streptomyces sp.
GGCAACTCGGGCTTCCTCACCCGCCGCCTGGACCTGACCGACAAGGGGTGGAGCCTCTACAGCTTCTCCGGGCTGACGCTGGCCTATTTGTACTTCCTGATCCCGCTGATGGTCCTCACCATCACCCCGGCGCTCGAAGGACTGCGGACCCAGTGGCGTGAGGCCGCCCGGAACAACGGCGCCACCGACGCCCAGTACTGGCGGCACGTCGCGCTGCCCGTGCTCGCCCCCTCCCTGCTCGGCGGCTTCGTGCTGCTCTTCGGCAGCGCCTTCGCCGCGTACGCCACCGCGGCCGCCATGGTCGGCAGCTCGATCCCGCTGGTCACCCTGCAGATCGCCGACGCCCTCGCCGGCAACGTCCTGGTCGGCCAGGAGAACGTCGCGCTGGCCCTGAGTCTGGACATGGTCCTCGTGGCGGGCCTTGTGATGGCCGTGTACCTGCCCCTGCAACGACGGAGTGCCCGATGGCTCGCCTGACCAGTCGCGGCGTCGGGAAGGTCCGCCCCGGGCGCGGTGTCGTCCTGCTGTGCGCCGCGGTCTACTTCCTGCTGCCGCTCGCCGCCTCCGTGATCTTCACGGTCGACGTACCGGGCCAGGGGGTGAACTTCGACGTCTACGAGCAGATCCTCGGCGCCGACGGTTTCGTCTCCAGCCTGCTGCTCTCCCTGGAACTGGCCGCCGCCACCATCGCGCTGGTCCTGCTGCTGATGGTGCCCGCGATGGTCGCCCTGCGGCTCGGTGCGCGGCGGCTGCGCCCGGTCGTGGAGATCGTCTGCGCGCTGCCGCTGGTCCTGCCGCCGATCGCCTTCGTCGCGGGTATCGCCACGGTGCTGAAGTGGGGGCCCGAGTACTTCTCCACGACTCCGCTGTTCCAGACCTTCGTGGCCGTCCAGAACCCCGACTTCCCGGTCGTGCTCGTCCTCGCCTACACCGTGATGGCCCTGCCGTTCGTGTACCGGGCGCTGGACGCCGGACTGCGGTCGATCGACGTACCCACCCTCGTGGAGGCGGCCCGCAACTGCGGCGCCGGCTGGGCGCAGGCGCTGGTCCGGGCGGTGCTGCCCAACCTGCGCGGGGCCCTGCTGAACGCCTCGTTCCTCACGCTGGCGCTGGTGCTCGGCGAATTCACGGTCGCCCAGATCCTGAAGTTCCGGCCCTTCGCCGTCTGGATCGTCGGCATCGGCGGCTCGCAGGCACAGATGTCCGTGGCGGTGTCCGTCCTCAGCCTCTTCGTGACCTGGCTGCTGCTGCTCGGTATCGCCGCGGCCGGCGGGCGCACCCCCTCCCCGACCACCACCGAGAAGTGATCCGACCAGAGGTGACCCGGAAGATGACACTCACTGCACCCCAGCCGAAGGCCACCGCGGCCGACGCGGCCGCCACGGTCGAGTTCCGGGGCCTGCGCCGCGACTTCGGCGGCACGGTCGCCCTCGACGGCCTCGACCTCGCCGTACGGCCCGGTGAACTCCTCGCCCTCCTCGGCCCGTCCGGCTGCGGCAAGACCACGGCCCTGCGCATGCTCGCCGGGTTCGAACATCCCGACTCCGGCGAGGTGCTGGTGGACGGCGAGGACGTCACCCGGGTCCCGGCGCACCGCCGCGACGCCGGCATGGTCTTCCAGTCGTACAGCCTGTTCCCGCATCTGAACGCCCTCGACAATGTGGCCTTCGGGCTGCGCATGCGCAAGGTGCGCACCGTCGAACGGCGCGCCCGTGCCGCCGAGTTGCTGGAGCTGGTCGGTCTCGCCGACAAGGGCGAGCGGTACCCGCACCAGCTCTCCGGCGGCCAGCAGCAGCGCATCGCCCTGGCCCGCGCACTCGCCCTGCGCCCACGCGTCCTGCTCCTTGACGAGCCGCTGTCGGCGCTCGATGCCAAGGTGCGGCTGACGCTCCGCGAGGAGATCCGACGGCTCCAGCAGGAGCTCGGCATCACCACCCTGTTCGTCACCCACGACCAGGAGGAGGCCCTGTCCATGGCCGACCGGGTCGCCGTCATGCGTTCCGGACGGCTCGAACAGTGCGCCGCGCCGGCCGAGTTGTACGGCCGTCCGGCCACGGCCTTCGTCGCCGAGTTCGTCGGCACGATGAGCCGGATCCCGGGCACACTCGTCGACGGCGGTGTCGAGGTGCTCGGCCGACGGCTGCCCGTCGACGGCGAAGCGCCCTCGGTGTCCGAGGTCGACGTGCTGGTACGTCCGGAGGCCGTGGCCGTACGCGCCGACGACGCCTCCGACGCGCGCGTGGTCGCCACGTCGTTCCTCGGGGCCACCACCCGGCTGACCGTACGGCTCGCCGACGGCACCGAGGTCAAGGCCGACCTGCCCGCCCATGAGACGGCCGCGCTCGGCGCGGGCGCCGCGGTGAGCGTGTCACTGCCGGAGCGGCCCGTGCTGGTGGCCGAACGTAGCCGCTGACCCTCGTACGACCTACCTGCCCCCCACCACGCAAGATGCCGCGCAAGATCCCGCGCAAGAAAGAGACAACCGTGACTCGACTCCCGCTCCAGGCCGTCCTGTTCGACATGGACGGCACGCTCGTCGACACCGAGCGACTGTGGTGGGAGGCGGTGGAGCAGGTCGCCGGGCGGGCGCTGACCGAGGCGGACGAGGCGGAGGTGCTCGGCCGGCCCGTCGAGCACACCGCCGACTGGCTGGCCGCGGCCACCGGCGCGCCCGCCGCCGACCTTGCCGAGGCGCTCCACCGCGAGTTCGCCGACCGGGTCCGCGCCGGCATCGTCCCCCGCCCCGGCGCGCTCGACCTGCTCGACGCCCTGGCCCGCGACGGCGTCCCCACGGCTCTGGTCACGGCGTCGCCCCGAGCCGTCGCCGACACCGTCCTCGAAGCCCTCGGCGCGAGCCGCTTCGCGGTCTCCGTCACCGCCGACGACACCGACCGCACCAAGCCCGCCCCCGACCCCTACCTCGCCGCCTGCCGCGCCCTCGGCGTCGACCCGGCGGCCTGCGTCGCCGTAGAGGACACCCGCACCGGCGTCAGCTCGGCGGAGGCCGCCGGCTGCACAGTGCTCGCGGTGCCCTCGCTCGCCCCGATCGAGCCGGCCCCCGGCCGGACCGTCCTGCCCAGCCTGGAGGGCGTCACCACGGAGCGGCTGCGCACCCTGCCGGCCGCCGCCCCGCCCTCGCCCGAGCTGCGCGTCATGAGCTGGAACCTCTGGTACGGCGGCACCAAGGTCCACGACCACCTGGCCAAGCAGCTCAAGGTCATCGCCGAGACCGGCGTCGACGTCGTCGGCCTCCAGGAGACGTACGGCACCGCCGCCCAGGAGCTCGCCGACGCCCTCGGCTGGTACCACCACCGCGCCGGCGAGAACCTCGGCGTCATCAGCCGCCACCCGATCACGGCCCGCTTCGGCGACCCCGACGTCGGCTTCTACGGGGCGGCCGGGGTCCGGATCCGGGTCGGGGAGCGGCAGGTCGACATCTGGACGGCACACCTCGACTACACGCCCTACGGCCCGTACGAGTCCGCCTTCGACGGGCTTGCGGCCGCCGAGCTGATCGCCCACGAGGAGGTGCGGCTCGCGCAGATGCGGGACGCGCTGCGCCGGATCGAGGAGGCGGCCGACCCCGCCGTGCCCGTCGTCCTCGTCGGCGACTTCAACAGCCCCTCCCACCTGGACTGGCCGGACGTGGAGTGGCCGGTGACGAAGGCGGCGCAGGAGGCGGGGCTGTGCGACTCCTACCGTGAGGCCCACCCGGACCCGGCCGCCCACCCCGGCCACACCTGGTCGCCGATCCACGCCCTGCACGAGGACGGCAGCGGCCGCCCGGAGCCGCAGGACCGGATCGACTTCGTCCTGCACCGGGGCCTGCGCGTGCTCGACTCCACGACGTACGTCAGCGGTCGGCCGCGCCTCTGGCCGGACGTCCGGGACAACGACTGGCCGTCCGACCACGCCGCCGTGATCACCACATTCTCCCTGCGCGAGTGAGCAGGACCGGCCTACCATCGGTGCCATGACCTGGCGACATTGATCCACCAGCCGTGCCTCCCGAGGGCCGCCTCGGACGCCGTACCGACGACGTCCGAACCGCCCTTCCGGGAAGGCCTCATGACACTCTCACCCGCACGCGTACCCGCCACCGCCGTCCGACGGCTGACGACCACGCTGTACGGCTACTCGTTCCTGGACGACTTCGTCCTGCTCTACCCGGTGTACGCGCTGCTGTTCGCCGACACCGGCCTGTCGCTCTGGCAGATCTCCTCCCTGTTCGCCCTGTGGTCGATCACCGGTGTGGTGCTGGAGGTGCCCTCGGGCGCCTGGGCCGACGCCGTGTCGCGGCGCCGACTGTTGTGGATCGGCCCGCTGCTCACCGCCGTCGGCTTCGCGCTGTGGGTGGCCGTCCCGTCGTACGGGGCCTTCGCGGTCGGCTTCGTGCTGTGGGGCGCCGGTGGAGCGCTCGGCTCCGGCGCCCTGGAGGCGCTCGTCTACGACGAACTGGACCGGCTGGGCGAGGCCGGCCGGTACGCCGGGGTGATGGGCCGGGCCAGGGCCGCGCGGCTGCTGGGCACCGTGTCCTCCATCGGCCTCGCGGCGCCCGTCTTCGCCAGGGGCGGCTATGCGGCGGTCGGTGCCGCGAGCTTCGCGGCCTGTGTGCTGACCGCCGCCGTCGCGACCCGGTTTCCCGAGCACCGGGTGCGGGCGGAGACCGGCGACGACGGGGGCTGGGCGACGACCCTGCGGACGGGCCTGGCCGAGGTCCGCGAGGACCGTTCGGTGCGTGGCGCCCTGCTGCTGATCCCGGCCGTCGCCGCCGTATGGGGCGCGCTCGACGAGTACACCCCGCTGCTGGTCCGGGACATCGGCGTCGCCGAGGCGACCGTGCCCTACCTGATCATGCTGATCTGGGCCGGTGTCACCCTCGGCAGCCTCCTGACCGGACCGGCCGAACGCCTCGGCACGAGGGGACTCGCCGCGCTGCTCGCGGGCAGCGCCGTCGCGCTGGCCGTCGGCGCCGCCGCCCGCTCCCTGGCCGGGATCGCGCTGGTGAGCCTCGCCTTCGCCGGGTTCCAGCTCGCCGAGGTGCTCGCCGACGTCCGTCTCCAGCACCGTATCGACGAGTCCCGCCGGGCCACGCTCACCTCGGTGGCGAGCCTCGGCACCGAGCTGGCCACGGTCGCCACGTTCGGCGCGTATGCGCTGCTCGGCACGGACGCGGACCACAGCACGGTCTTCGCGGTCCTGGCGATCCCCTACCTGGTGACGGCGCTGGCGCTGGCGTCGGCTAGAAGTCGGGCCGCCACGGCACGACCGTGAAGTCGCCCGTCCCCTTCCTGACCTTCTCGAAGGGGGCGGAGCCGACGCACTTGGGCAGCTCCTTCGTCTCGACGGGGCTGCCCGTGGCCGCCCAGCTGTAGCCGAGCCGGTCGCGGTGGCCGACGTCATGGACGGTGATGCCGACCCGCCTGCCCTCGGCGCCCGGGAGATCGGAGGAGGTGATGACCCCGGAGACGACGGCCACCTTGCCGCCGGTGACCAGACAGTCGACCTTCGCCTTCGCCCGGGCGCCCTCGCCGTTCAGGTAGTGGCTCCACTCGAAGGTGCCGGTGGCCTTCGTCGGGTCGGCGGTGTCCTTCGCCGCCAGATGCGCGTCGAACGAGAAGGTGATGTCGTCCCCGGCCGAGCGGTACAGCTTGGCCGTGCCGGTGAGTGCGGCGGCCTCGCGCTCGTGCGGCCCGTCCGTCGCGGTGGCGGCGGGACCCACCGTTCCGGCGGTGAGCATCAGCAGCGCACAGCACAGCACGACGGTCTTCGTACGGCGGTTCATGGCGGTCCTTTCCGCAGGTCAACCGGACAGCCACCACTCTCGCGGCGGCGCGCCCCCAGCACATCGCACCGAGGACGGGACCCTGCCTCCGCCGCACGGCGGGGACACCTGTGCGCCCCTCCGTTCCGAGGAGGACGGGACCTCCGCCCGACGGCGCGCAACGAATCGCCGCCGGACCCGTGGCCGACGCAACGAACCGCTCACCGGCGCGCAACGGCTCCTTCTTGTCCGCCCTGGTCAGCCGCCCGTACCGTCGTTGTGGCCCCAATTGGGTCCCCCCGTCCTTCCGCCCGGTGAGGAACACGCATGCGCACCGCCCTGCTCCAGAGCTCCGGCCGCCCCGGCTCGACCGTCGAGAACCTCAAGGTCCTCGACGAGGCCGCGGGCCGGGCCGCCGCCGCGGGTGCCGGGCTGCTGGTGGCTCCAGAGATGTTCCTCACCGGGTACGCGATCGGCGACGACATCGCCCGCCTCGCCGAGCCCGCCGACGGCGACTGCGCGGACGCGATCGCCGAGATCACCACCCGGCACGGCCTGGCGATCGCCTACGGATACCCCGAGCGGGACGGCGAGACCGTCTACAACTCCGCCCAGCTGATCTCCGCCGACGGCACCCGGCTCGCGAACCACCGCAAGACCCACCTCTTCGGCTGCTTCGAACGGGACCACTTCACGCCCGGCGACCAGCCGGTCGTCCAGGCCGAACTCGACGGCCTCCGCGTCGGCATCCTGATCTGCTACGACGTCGAGTTCCCGGAGAACGTCCGGGCCCACGCCCTGGCCGGCACCGACCTGCTTCTCGTGCCGACCGCGCAGATGCACCCGTTCCAGTTCGTCGCCGAGTCGATGATCCCGGTGCGGGCCTTCGAGAACCAGATGTACGTCGCGTACGTCAACCGGGTCGGCCGGGAAGGGGAGTTCGAGTTCGTCGGGCTCTCCACGCTCGCCGGCCCCGACGGGGTCGCCCGCACCCGCGCCGGGCGCGGTGAGGAGCTCGTCCTCGCCGACGTCGACCCCGCCTTCCTCGCCGCCTCCCGCGAGGCGAACCCGTACCTGAAGGACCGCCGCCCCGGTCTCTACGGGTCCCTCGTCTGAATCCCCCAGCCTTCACCAGCAGCATTCGCAAGGAGTCCGTACCCCATGACGTCCATGGTGCCCAACGCCGTCCAGCACGCCGACGAGCAGCAGCCGCCGATCACCATGTTCGGCCCGGACTTCCCGTACGCGTACGACGACTTCCTCGCCCACCCGGCGGGGCTCGGCCAGATACCCGCGACCGAGCACGGCACCGAGGTCGCGGTCATCGGCGGCGGCCTGTCCGGCATCGTCGCCGCGTACGAGCTGATGAAGATGGGCCTCAAGCCGGTCGTGTACGAGGCCGACGAGATCGGCGGGCGACTGCGCACCGTCGGCTTCGAGGGCACGGGCACCGAGGGCCTGACCGCCGAGATGGGCGCGATGCGCTTCCCGCCGTCCTCCACCGCCCTCCAGCACTACATCGACCTGGTGGGGCTGAAGACCAGCCCGTTCCCCAACCCGCTTGCCGAGGCGACCCCTTCGACCGTCGTCGACCTCAAGGGCGAGTCGCACTACGCCGAGACGATCGACGATCTCCCGCAGGTCTACCGCGATGTCGCCGAGGCCTGGAACAAGTGCCTCGAAGAGGGCGCCGACTTCTCCGACATGAACCGCGCCATGCGGGAGCGGGACGTTCCGCGCATCCGCGAGATCTGGGCGAAGCTCGTGGAGAAGCTCGACAACCAGACCTTCTACGGCTTCCTCTGCGACTCCGAGGCCTTCAAGTCCTTCCGGCACCGCGAGATCTTCGGCCAGGTCGGCTTCGGCACCGGCGGCTGGGACACCGACTTCCCCAACTCCATCCTGGAGATCCTGCGCGTCGTCTACACCGAGGCCGACGACCACCACCGCGGCATCGTCGGCGGCTCCCAGCAGCTGCCGCTGCGCCTGTGGGACCGCGAGCCGGAGAAGATCGTCCACTGGTCCTACGGCACCTCGCTCGCGACCCTGCACGAGAACGGCGCGCCCCGCCCCGCCGTGACCCGGCTGCACCGCACCTCGGGCAACCGCATCACCGTGACCGACGCGGGCGGCGACATCCGCACCTACCAGGCGGCGATCTTCACCGCCCAGTCCTGGATGCTGCTGTCGAAGATCGCCTGCGACGACTCGCTCTTCCCGATCGACCACTGGACGGCGATCGAGCGCACCCACTACATGGAGTCCTCGAAGCTGTTCGTGCCCGTCGACCGGCCGTTCTGGCTCGACAAGGACGAGGAGACGGGCCGGGACGTCATGTCGATGACGCTCACCGACCGTATGACGCGCGGGACTTACCTCCTCGACGACGGTCCGGACAAGCCCGCCGTCATCTGCCTCTCCTACACCTGGTGCGACGACAGCCTGAAGTGGCTGCCGCTGTCCGCGAACGAGCGGATGGAGGTCATGCTGAAGTCGCTCGGCGAGATCTACCCGAAGGTCGACATCAGGAAGCACATCATCGGCAACCCGGTGACCGTCTCCTGGGAGAACGAGCCCTACTTCATGGGCGCGTTCAAGGCCAACCTGCCCGGCCACTACCGCTACCAGCGGCGCCTGTTCACCCACTTCATGCAGGACCGGCTGCCCGAGGACAAGCGGGGCATCTTCCTCGCCGGCGACGACATCTCCTGGACGGCGGGCTGGGCCGAGGGCGCCGTGCAGACCGCGCTGAACGCGGTCTGGGGCGTCATGCACCACTTCGGCGGGACGACGGACACCACCAACCCGGGTCCGGGTGACGTCTACGACGAGATCGCGCCCGTGGAACTCCCGGAGGACTGACCCGAGTTCACGCGGGAACCGCTGCCGGAGCGAATCAGTCCGGCAGCGGTGTGAGCAGCATGCGGCCCGCGAAGCCCACCGCCGCGTCGAGGCGCTCGGTGAACTCCCCCGCGACGTCCGGGAGTCCGCGCAGCGCCCACAGCGCCCGCGCCGTCGACCAGGTGGCGTCCCGGGCCCGCTCCAGGCTCCAGGAGCCGAGCAGATGGGTCAGCGGATCGGCGATCTGGAGCAGGTCGGGGCCCGGCATCAGCTCTTCGCGGATGCGCTCCTCCAGCGAGACGAGGAGATCACCCACTCGATCGAACTCGTCCTCCAGCTCGGCCGGTTCGCAGCCGAGGCTACGACAGGCGTCCACCACGGCGAGCGCCAGATCGTGGCCGATGTGCGCATTGATGCCCGCGAGCGCGAACTGCAACGGTCGTACGCCGGGATGGCGGCGCATCTGGAACAGGGGCCGCCAGCAGGCGGGCGGGCGCCGCTCGTCCTCGGCTGCCTCCACCGCCGCGAGATACCGCTCCGCGAACCGCACGTCCAGCGTGATCGCCGCCCGGGCGTCCGCGAACCGGCCGCCGTCGATGTCCCGGTCGACCGTCTCCGTGACGGTGAGGTAGACGCGGTTGAAGACCGCCACTCCGTCGCGCTCGGGCAGGGCCGCGTCGAGGGCGCGCATACGGGAGATGACCGCGTCCACGGCTGTGGTGAATTGTTCGCATTGCGCCATGGGGGCAGAGTCGCAGCTTTAGGCTGGCGGGGGTGTCGGCGGGCCCGGCGCTTCCCCAGAACGGGGGAACGCGCTCGCTGTGGGGGAGGGGGAGCGCGAGGTGGCAGGCTTACGTGCCCAGCGACTGGCCGCACGCAGGTCCGCGCGCAGGAGGGCGGCCCGACGTCACGCGATGGTCGCGGCGGCCTCGGTCGTGGTCGCCGTCGGCACCGTGACCGGCATGATGTCCGCGCTCGACGAACGACGGGGCGCCGACGAGGCCAGAGCGCCCGAGGTGACACGCTCCCCGAGCCTGGAGTCCCTGCCGCTCCTGCCGTCCGCCTCCCCGTCGCCCACCAAGTCCCCCTCGCCGACGTCCGCTTCGCCGACCCCGAGGCGGAAACCCGCTCCGACGCCCTCGCCGACCAGGACCGTGGGTGAACGGCGGCCCGCCGTGGTGTCCGCCCGCCTCTACCGCCACCCCGACTCCCAGGTGCTGGAGTGGGTCCGCGACAACGCCGGCGACCCGCGCCACGCCGTCATCCAGTCCCGGATCGCCGCCCAGCCGGCCGCGGTGTGGTTCGCCGACTTCACGCCGGACACCATCACCGACCGGGTCCGCGCGGTCACCTCGGGCGGGTCGGCGTCGGGGCGCATACCGGTCGTCGTGCCGTACACGGTCCCGGACCGCGACTGCGGCGGGCACTCCCAGGGCGGCGCACCCGACCTCGACGCCTACGACGCCTGGATCGACAGGTTCGCCGCCGGGCTCGGCTCCGGCGACGTCATCGTCATCCTGGAACCCGACTCCGTCGCCCAGTCCGGGTGCCTCTCCGACGGGGCGCGCGCCGACCGCTTCGCCTCCCTCGCCCGCGCGGGCCGCGTCCTCAAGGAGGCCAACCCGAGGGCACGCGTCTACTACGACGCCGGCCACTCCGGCTGGAACGCGCCCGGCAAGCAGGCGGCCCTGCTGAAACGGGCCGGCGCCGCCTCGGCCACGTCCTCCGACGGTGTCTTCAGCAACGTCTCCAACTTCCGCACCACGGCCGACGAGATCGCCTACGACCGTCAGGTCCTCGACGCCCTCGGCGGCCCGGCCTCGCTCGGCGCCGTCATCGACACCAGCCGCAACGGCGCCGGCGCCCCGGCCGGCGGGGAGTGGTGCGACCCGTCCGGCCGCAAGCTGGGCCAGGCACCGACGCTCGCCACGGGGGAGGCACGGATCGACGCCTACCTGTGGGTGAAGCTGCCGGGGGAGTCGGACGGGTGCAAGGGCAGGCCGGGGACGTTCACGGCGTCGTACGCCTATGACTTGGCGCGCTGAGGCCCGCCGTCGGCGTCGGTCTCCTCGTCGTAGGACGACGTCCCCTCGTCCAGCAACGGCTCCTGCGTCTTGAGGTGGGCCGGGGCGAAGGCGCGCAGTGCGTGGTAGCCGGTGATGACCACCAGCGTGCCCAGCGCGATGCCGCTGAGCTCGAAGGTGTCGGTGAACTCCATGGTGACGTTGCCGACGCCGATGATGATGCCCGCCGCGGCCGGCACCAGGTTCAGCGGATTGCGCAGGTCCACCTCGGCGTTGATCCAGATCTGCGCGCCGAGCAGGCCGATCATGCCGTACAGGATGACGGTGATGCCGCCGAGGACGCCGCCCGGGATCGCGGCCACGATCGCGCCGAACTTGGGGCAGACGCCGAAGAGCAGCGCGAAGCCGGCGGCGGCCCAGTAGGCGGCGGTGGAGTAGACGCGGGTCGCGGCCATCACGCCGATGTTCTCGGAGTACGTGGTGTTGGGCGGGCCGCCCACCGCCGTGGAGAGCATCGAGGCGGCGCCGTCCGCGGAGATGGCCGTGCCGAGCCGGTCGTCCAGGTTGTCGCCGGTCATCTCGCCGACCGCCTTGACGTGCCCGGCGTTCTCGGCGACCAGGGCGATGACGACGGGCAGCGCGACGAGGATCGCCGACCACTGGAAGGACGGGCCGTGCAGCTCGGGCAGCCCGATCCAGTCGGCCTTCGAGACCCCGGAGAGGTCGAGCCGCCAGTGGTCGGTGAGCTTGCCGCTCGCGTCGACCGAGTGGATCCGGCCGAAGATCCGGTCGAAGGCCCAGGAGATGCCGTACCCGAAGAGCAGGCCGAGGAAGATCGCGATCCGGGACCAGAACCCGCGCAGACAGACCACGGCCAGCCCGGTGAACAGCATCACCAGCAGCGCCGTCCACTGGTCCTGCGGCCAGTACGTGGAGGCCGTCACGGGGGCGAGGTTGAAGCCGATCAGCATCACCACGGCGCCGGTGACGATCGGCGGCATCGTGGCGTGGATGATCCGCGCCCCGAAGCGCCGTACGGCGAGACCGATCAGGAACAGCACGACGCCGACGACGAACACCGCGCCGGTCACGGTCGCGCTCGTACCGCCGTCGGCCCGGATGACCGCGGCGACGCCGACGAAGGAGAGGGAGCAGCCGAGGTAGCTGGGCACCCGGCCGCGCGTGGCGAGCAGGAAGACGACCGTCGCGACGCCCGACATCATGATCGCCAGATTGGGGTCGAGCCCCATCAGGACCGGCGCCACGAACGACGCGCCGAACATCGCCACCACATGTTGGGCGCCGAGCCCGAACGTGCGGGGCCAGGAGAGCCGTTCGTCGGGCCGGACCACCGCTCCGGGCGCCGGAGTGCGTCCGTCGCCGTGCAGTTTCCAGCGGACGCCGAGATCCATGGTGCGGTTTCACTTTCGTCGGGCGGGTGAGTGTCCGGACCATTGTCCGGGACGCCCGGGACGGCGCCGACCAGGGCTGATCGGCGCCGATGGGGATACCCGCCGACCGGCGAGAGCGTCAGTGCCGCGGGTCGGGAACCGCCGCGTCCGGCCGGCTCACCTTCGGGCGGTCGCGGTCGCCGGCCCGCAGGACCTTCGCGAACACGGCGATGCCCGAGGCCAGCAGGGTGACCAGGCAGAAGGACACCATCAGGCTGGTCGCCTGCGCGATCCCGCCGATCGCGCTCGGGGCGATGAGACCCGAGGTGTACGTGATCGTCGCGACGCCCGCTATGGCCAGCGACGGGTTGGGGCCGCTGCGGCCCGCCGCCGCGAAGCACAGCGGCACGACCACCGCGATGCCCAGCCCCAGCAGCGCGAACCCGGCCATCGCCGCGGCCGGCCGGTCCGACACGACGATGAGCAGCCCGCCGAGTGTGGCGAGGACGCCGCTGAACCGGACGGTGCGCACCGCGCCGTAACGGTCGACCACCCTGTCACCGACGAGCCGGGCGATCGCCATGGTGAGCGTGAACCCGGTAGTGCACGCCGCCGCGAGCCCGGCCGAGGTCTCCAGCTGGTCCCGCAAATAGACCGCCGACCAGTCCAGGCTCGCGCCCTCCGCGAAGACCGCGCAGAACCCGACCGCGCCGATGAGCAGCGCCGACTTCGGCGGCAGCGCGAACCGGGGCGGCGGCTCCTCGTCCTCGGCGGGCTGCAGGTCGAGCACCCAACGGCAGGCCAGGACGCCGAGGACGGTGAGGATCGCCGCCGCGAACGCGTGGTGCAGCCGGGCGTCCGAGCCCAGATGGGCCGCGAGCGTGCCGGCCGCCGAGCCGACCAGGGCGCCGACGCTCCACATGCCGTGCAGGCTCGACATGATCGAGCGGCCGAGGCGGGTCTCGACCTCGACGCCGAGCGCGTTCATCGCCACGTCCGCCATGCCCGCCGTCGCGCCGTAGGTGAACAGCGCCAGGCAGAGGGTCAGCAGATTGGGGGCGAGGGAGGGCAGGGTGAGGGCGAGCGTCCACAGGGCGATCAGTCCGCGCAGTGCGTTCCGGGCGCCGAAGCGGTGACTGATGCTGCCCGCCAACGGCATCGCCAGGGAGGCGCCGAGCGCGGGGAAGGCGAGTGCCAGCCCCAGCTGGCCCGCGCTGACGCCGGCGTGATCCGCGATCCACGGCACGCGTGTCGCGAACGAGCCGGTGACGGCGCCGTGTACGGCGAAGACGGCGGCCACGGCATACCGGGCCCGCCTCACCTCGCGCAGGTCGTAGACCATCCCACCCATTGTGCGGCCCCTCCCGGTCCTCGCTTCGTGCCTGATCGCCGCGTAAACTATCAGGAACCCTGCCTGATAGATAGACAGTATTCTGCGACCCTGGCTGTCGGCTGTCGGCTGTCGGCTGTCGGCTGTCGGCTGTCGGCTGTCGGCTGTCGGCTGTCGGCTGTCGGCTGTCGGCTGTGGTTGTTGGCCGAACGGCCCCGCCGATCTGGAAGGATCCCGGCATGCCCGCATCCCCGAG
>JABFVM010000341.1 GCA_013362785.1 Streptomyces sp.
GCGGCCGGCCACTGCACGGGCGTGGCCCGCAGCCGCTCGTACGTCACCCCGCGCAGGTCCCAGCCGGTCGCCGGGTTCCAGGCCCGCCGTATCTCCTCGAAGACGTCCTCGGCACTGTCGTACGAGAAGCCCTGCTCGTACCCCATCGCACATGCGACGGCCGCGATGATCCGCCAGTCGGCCATCGCCTCGCCCGGCGGGTCGGCCACGGGCCGGGTCAGCGTGAGGTTGCGCTCGCTGTTGACGAAGACGCCCTCGCCCTCGGTCCACATGGCGCCGGGCAGCACGACATCGGCGTACGCGTTGGTCTCGGTCTCGCCGAAGACGTCCTGGGTGACGACGAACTCGGCGGCCTCCAGGCCCTCGATGACGGTACGGCGGTTGGCGACCGAGGCGACGGGGTTGGTGCAGATGATCCAGCAGGCCTTGATCTCGCCGTCGGCCATCTTCCGGAACATCTCAACCGTGCCCTTGCCGACCCCGTCGGCGCGCAGGGTGCCCGGCGGCAGCTCCCACAGCTCCTCCACGAAGGCCCGCTCCGCGTCGACGGCGACGGACCGCTGGCCCGGCAGCCCGGGACCCATGTAGCCCATCTCCCGGCCGCCCATGGCGTTGGGCTGTCCCGTGAGGGAGAAGGGGCCGGAGCCGGGGCGGCAGATGGCACCCGTGGCCAGATGCAGGTTGACCAGGGCGTTCGTGTTCCAGGTGCCGTGCGTGGACTGGTTGAGCCCCATCGTCCAGCAGCTCATCCACTCACCGGCCTCGCCGATCAGCCGGGCGGCGGTGCGCAGGTCGTCCTCGGCGAGCCCGGTGATCTCGGCGACGGCGGCCGGCGCGTAGTCGGCGAGGAAGGCGGGCATCGCCTCCCAGCCCTCGGTGTGGTCGGCGACGAAGTCGGCGTCGGTGTGGCCGTTCTCGACCAGCAGATGCAGCAGTCCGTTCAGGAGGGCGAGATCGGTCCCCGGCTTGAGCTGCAGAAACAGATCGGCCTTGGCCGCGGTGGCGGTGCGCCGCGGGTCGACCACGATGAGTTTCGCGCCCGCCTTGACCCGCTCCATCATGCGCAGGAAGAGGATGGGGTGGCAGTCGGCCATGTTCGAGCCGATGACCAGGAAGACATCGGCCTTGTCGAAGTCCTCGTACGACCCGGGCGGCCCGTCGGCGCCCAGCGACAGCTTGTAGCCCATGCCCGCGCTGGCCATGCACAGTCGCGAATTCGACTCGATCTGGTTCGTCCGCACGAACCCCTTGGCCAGCTTGTTGGACAGGTACTGGGCCTCCAGGCTCATCTGCCCGGAGACATAGAAGGCGACCGCGTCCGGCCCGTGCTCGTCGATGATCGTGCGCAGACGGCGGGCCGTCTCGGCGATGGCGTCGGCGATGGGGGAGGGGACCGGCTCCTCGCCGCGGTCGTCCCTGACCAGCGCGGTGGTCAGCCGCCCCGGCGCGGCCAGCATCTCGGCCGTCGTCGCGCCCTTCGTGCACAGCCGGCCCGCGTTCGCCGGGTGCGCCTTGTCGCCGGACGCCTTCAGGACCGTACGCCGCCCGTCTGACCCCATCCCCACGTCCAGCAGAACCCCACAGCCGACCCCGCAGTACGTGCAGACCGTCCGGACCTGAGTCGTGGAGGTGGTCGAGGTCACGTGCTGCCCTTCTCCGGCGGACGGGGTGGTGCCAGGAGCGTACGAATTGCCCGTTACGTCGATGTCACATCCCTTGATCATGAGGAGTTACGTCGGCCACACAGCCGCTCTGAGCGCGATGTGAGGGGGGTGCGGTGGCGAGATGTGAGGGATGTGGGGCGGTGCGGTACGGTCGCGGTCCGTGTCGCTGTTGGGCCGAACGGGTGACTTGGCGTAAGAATTGGCTGGTGCAGGCATTGAAGGCGAGTCAAGGCGGGGGGAGCCGGTGAACAGCCACGACGTCACCGATGAACAGTGGGAAGGGCTCGCCCAGGTCGTGCCGCTGCGTGGCCGGGATGCCTGGCCGTCCGCGGTGGACCATCGGGTGCCCCCGGAGGCGGTGACGGAGCCCCGGCGCCGGTTCGTCGTCCTGCGGGTCAATGTGTTCGCGGACGCCCGCGACGTCGCCGAGACGCTGATGGCGGGAATCCCCGTACTGCTGGATCTGACCGGGGCGGAGACCGAGGTCGCCAAGCGGGTGCTGGACTTCAGCACCGGCGTCGTCTTCGGCCTGGCGAGCGGGATGCACCGGGTGGACCGGAACGTGTTCCTGCTCACACCCCCGGGCACCGAGGTCAGCGGGCTGATGGAGGGGGCGGGGGTGCCGGGCACCTGAGGGTCCCCGGCCGGGCGGTCGCTCGATCGTAGGAAGCGCGTCGGGCCGGAACGGTTCGCCTAGCGGCAGGGGCCCTACCGTCCGGGAATGGCCGTGTCATCTGCGTCTGGTGTGTCCGGTGTCTCTGATGTGTCCGGTGTCGTTTCCCTGCCGTCTCGGGCGGGCCCGGCCGACGAGGACACACCTCCCGACCGGCCGCACGTCACCGAGCTCAGACTCTCCGCGTTCGCCGGGCATCGGCGGGCCGCCTTTCCGCTGGGTGCGTGCACCTTCCTCGCCGGGCCGAGCGGGTCCGGGAAGACGACCGCGTTACGGGCCTACGAGGCGCTGGCCCGGCTCGGCGGCGGCGCCGGGGTCGGCGAGGTGTTCCCCGACCCCGTGGCCTGTGTTCCGGAGCGCGCCCGGCCCGACGCCCAGCGGCGACGCGGCTTCCGCATCGGCTGCACGGCCGACGGTCCCGAGGGGCCGGTCCGGCTCGATGTCGCCGTGCAGGCCGAGCCCGGACTGCGGATCGTGGGGGAGCGGTTGAGCGCCGGCGGGCTCGTCCTGCTGGAGACGGCTCTGCGGGATCCGAGCCGGCCCTTCGTACAGGCCGCCTGGCACACGGCCGGTCAGTCGCCGGTGACACGGGCGCCCCTGCCCGACGACCGGCTCGCCACCGCGCTGCTGCCGCTGCGGGTGGCCGGCAAGACGGACGGGCAGCGCCGGGTGATCGCCGCCGCCGAGCAGATGGTGGTGGCGCTGCGGTCGGTCTTCGCCTGCGACCCCCGTCCCGAGCGGATGCGCTGCCCGGTGCCGCTCGGATCCGGGCGGCTCCTCGGCGGCTGCGACAACCTCGCCGATGTGCTGTGGCGGACCCGCGCCGAGTGCGGGCGGCGCCATACGCGGTTCGTGGCCGCGGTACGGGCCGGGTGCGC
>JABFVM010000291.1 GCA_013362785.1 Streptomyces sp.
AGCGGCGCCGGGGCGATACGGCCGCCGCTGCGGCCGGAGGCGGGCGCGGGCTTGGCCGCGGGGCGGCCGCCTCTGCGCGTCTCGATCAGGCCCACCGCGCGCTCGGGCAGCCACGCGGACGCCGTACCGCTGTCGTCGGAGCCGGAGCCGAAGAGGTGGGGTGCGAGCTGGGACTGGAGGTCGGCGGGGTTGGGCCGGGCCGTGGCCTCCATCTGCATACAGGACTCGATCAGCGGACGCAGCTCGTCCGGGAGACCTTCCAGGTCCGGGCCCTCGCGCAGCAGCATGAAGACCGTCTCGACCGGGTTGGCGCCGTGGAACGGGGGGTGTCCGGTGGCGGCGAACACCAGCATCGAGCCCAGCGAGAAGACGTCGCTCGCGCCGGTCACGCTGCGGGAGTCCTTCGCCTGCTCCGGCGACATGTAGGCGGGCGTACCGACGGCGACGTTGGTCATCGTCAAACGCGTGTTCGATACGCCGGACGCGATACCGAAGTCGATGACGCGGGGACCGTCCTCGACCACGAGCACGTTGGACGGCTTCAGGTCGCGGTGCACGAGCCCGGCGCCGTGGATCGACTGGAGGGCCTCCGCCACCCCGGCCGCCAGCCAGCGCACCGCCTGGGCCGGCAGCGGCCCGCACTCGTTCACTATTTCCTCGAGGGAGGGTGCGGGAACGTACGCGGTGGCCAGCCACGGCACCGCGGCGCGCGGGTCGGCGTCGACGACCGCGGCCGTGTAGAAACCGGAGACCGCCCGGGCCGCCTCCACCTCACGCGTGAAGCGGACGCGGAACAGCTGGTCCTCGGCGAGCTCCGTACGGACGGTCTTGATCGCCACGCGCCGGCCCGAAGCCGAGCGCGCGAGATAGACCAGCCCCATGCCGCCGGCACCCAGCCGTCCGAGCACCTCGAACGGCCCGATCCTGCGCGGATCGTGCTGCGTCAGCTGATCCACCACTCTGCCTGCCACCTCCCCGTACGGGCCCCGTCCACCCACATATGTACGCGACCCCGTGCAGCGTCTCACCACCGCACCGCCTTGGCGGCACGCACCCCGATTCTTCCTGTCCGAGGGCGTGGTTGCGAACCCGAGGGCGGAACGGGGTGTCTTGGGACAAAACCACACTCCGACGCCCACGGATAGCGACGGTTCGCATAGTGGGACGGCACAACCACTGGAGGAAGACGCCTGAACCACCGGAGGTAAGGCGGCGGTAAGAGTGCGCTCAGCGCTCCAGGACCGCGAACGACGCCCCCTGATTGTCGATGACCACGGCGACCGTGCCGTACGACGTTTCGAAGGGCGGCACCTGCACGCGCCCGCCGAGCCGGTTCACCGTGCCGAGGGCCTCGGCGCAGGACGCCACCCGGAAGTGGACGACGAAATGGGGCGGCATCATCTCCGAGAAGACCTCGGCGACGGGCGAGCGGCCGAAGTCGGGCTTGGCGTCCGGCCCGAACAGGGCGTCCTGGAAGAGGGCGCCGTAGAACTGGTTGGCCACCTCGGTGTCCCGGGCGTAGAGCTGCACCCAGGCGAAGGTGCCGGTCTCGTGCCGCCGGCCGAAGCCCTGGTGGCCGTCGCCCTGCCAGAGCGCGAAGACGGCGCCCTCGGGGTCGGTGACCAGCGCGGCGGCGCCCAGCCCGGCCCCGATCCGCACGGGCGGGATGACCACCTGCCCGCCGGCCCCGCGGATCCGCCGCCCCAGCGCCTCGGCGTCCGGGGTGGCGAAGTACACCGTCCACACCGAGGGCAGCCGCCCGTCCGCCTTACGGGCGAGCGCGGCGACGCGATCACCGCCCAGCCGGGCCCATACGGTGGAGTCGTACGCCTCCTCGAAGTCCCACCCGAAGAGCTCCCCGTAGAACCGCTTGCCCGCCTCCACGTCCGGAAGCTGCGCGTCCACCCAGCACGGAACGCCCTCCGCGTATTCCGTTCCGTTCCCGGATGCCCTGTTTTCGGCCATGCCGCCAAAGTAACGGCGTCTCACGCAACCCGCAGACCAGGCACACCAGCCTCGCGCTCCCCTCGCACCCCATTTGCAGTCGGCCGAATCGCGCCCCGATCACGCCTCGGTAAGCTGACGACATGACAGGACAAGTGCGTACCGTCGACGGCCGCGTGGCCGGCCGGCGTGGGCAGGCGACCCGGCAGAAGCTGCTCGACTGCCTCAGCGAGATGCTCAGCTCTTCCCCGTACCGGGACGTCAAAGTCATCGATGTCGCCCGGAAGGCGGGCACTTCGCCCGCCACCTTCTACCAGTACTTCCCGGACGTCGAGGGCGCCGTCCTGGAGATCGCCGAGCAAATGGCCGCCGAGGGCGCCTCCTTGACCGAGCTCGTCGAGGGCCGCAGCTGGGTCGGCAAGGCCGGCTGGCAGACGGCGCAGGAACTCGTCGACGGCTTCCTGGAGTTCTGGCGGAAGAACGACGCGATCCTCAGGGTCGTCGACCTCGGTGCGTCCGAGGGCGACAAACGCTTCTACAAGATCCGTATGAAGATCCTGAACTCCGTCAACAACTCCCTTGCGGAAGCCGTCACTCAGCTCCAGTCCAAGGGCAAGGTCGACAAGGACGTCAACCCGGCCGCGGTGGCGGGTTCGCTCGTCGCGATGCTGGCGGCGGTGGCCTCGCACCAGAAGGGTTTCCAGACCTGGGGTGTGAAGCAGGCCGAACTCAAGCCGAACCTGGCGCTGTTGGTACACCTGGGCGTGACCGGCAAGAAGCCGACGAAGTAGCGGCGCCGGGGTCCTGTCTCGCAGGCGGTGGTCCACGCGGGGCCGCCGCCTGCCGCCCGTTCACGGCGGCTCACATCACGCCGGCAGGGGCCGGTCGTCCACCACGTGCTTCATCACCAGCGTCGAGGTCAGCCGCTGCACCCCCGGCAGCGTGGCCAGCCGCTCGTCGTACAGCCGTTGATAGGCGGCGAGGTCGGCGGCGACCACCCGCAGCAGATAGTCCGGCTCCCCGAACAGCCGCTGCGCCTCCACCACGTGCGGGATGTCCGCCAGCGCGCCCTCGAACTCGGCGACCGTGTCCCGGTCCTCCTGCCGCATGGACACGAAGACCAGCGCCTCGAAGTTCAGCCCCACGGCGGCCGGCTCCACGACGGCCCGGTAGCCGCTGATGGCTCCGGCCCGCTCCAGCTCCCGCAGCCGCCGGTGGCACGGCGAGACGCTCAGCCGCACCCGCGCGGCCAGCTCGGTCACGGTCAGC
>JABFVM010000124.1 GCA_013362785.1 Streptomyces sp.
CAGTCCGTCGGCGTCCTTGGCCGGGTCCATGCGCTCCAGTACGGCGTTGGCGTCCAGGGGGCGCGGCAGCGGGAGCTGGACGATGTAACCGGTGCAGTCCGGATCGGCGTTCAGCTCGTCGATCGTGTCCTCGACCTGCCGCTGCGAGGCGTCGGCCGGCAGATCGCGGCGGATGGAAGCGATCCCCACCTGGGCACAGTCCCGGTGCTTGCCGCCGACGTAGGCACGGCTGCCGGGGTCGTCGCCGACGAGGACGGTGCCGAGGCCTGGCGGACGGCCGACGGTAGCCGTCAACTTGGCCACCCGCTCCGCGAGTTCACGACGGATATCGGCGGCGGCGGCCTTGCCGTCGAGGAGTTGTGCGGTCACTGACGGTACTCCTTGCCGTAGGGGAACTGCAGCTTCCTCAGGGGCGCGGGGAACTGCGCGACCAGCCACAACCCACCCGCAGCCGGCCGACAACCAATCCCGGCACCCCCTTCGAACCACTCACCCACGAAGACGGGACATCGTCGGGTCGAACAGGGGCTCTTCGGCAACGACCGCCTCGACCCGCTGATCGAAGTACCCGATCTGCAAAACGGTCCCAGGAGCGGCCAGCTCACCCGGCAGCCACGCGTACGCAATCCCCTTGCCGATCGTGTAGCCGTACGCCGCACTGGTGACGTAGCCGACAGCGCGATCACCGTCGTAGACCGGCTCCTTGCCAAGGACGACCGACCGCGGGTCGTCGATGGTGAGGCAGGTCAGCCTGCGCCCCACGTTCTCCTTGCGGAGCAACAGCGCCGCCTTGCCGATGAAGTCGTCCTTGTCGAGCTTGACGGCGAAGCCGACGCCGGCCTCGTAGGGGTCGTGCTCGTAGGTCATGTCGGTGCCGAAGGAGCGGTACCCCTTCTCCAGGCGCAGGCTGTTGAAGGCGCCGCGGCCGGCGATGACGCCGCCGAGGGGCCTGGCCGCCTGCCAGAGGGTGTCCCAGAGCTTGAGGCCCTGGTCGGCGGTGGTGTACAGCTCCCAGCCGAGTTCACCGACGTACGACAGCCGCATCGCCGTCACCGGGACGCTGCCGATGTAGGCGCGCTTGGCGCGGAAGTACTTCAGGCCGTCGTTCGAGAAGTCCTCGTCGGTGAGGGGCTGCAGGACCTTGCGGGCCAGCGGGCCCCACAGGCCGATGCAGCAGGTGCCCGGGGTGATGTCGCGGACCTGGACCGTGCCGTCGGCGGGGAGGTGGCGGGTGAACCAGTCGAGGTCCAGGTTGCCGTTGGCGCCCACCTGGAAGAGGTCGCGGGCCAGGCGGGCGACCGTGACGTCGCTGCGGATGCCGCCGTCGTGGTCGAGGAGCAGGGTGTACGTGACCGAGCCGACGGACTTGGCGACCTTGCCGGTGCACAGGCGCTCCAGGAACTCGGCGGAGCCGGGCCCGCTGACCTCCAGGCGCTTGAGGGCCGTCATGTCGTACATCGCGACGGTCTCGCGGGTGGCCTGCGCCTCGGCGCCGACGATGGGCGACCAGAACTGCGCGGCCCAGTCGTTGGGGGTGGGGATGCTGCGGCCTTCGACCAGCTTGGCGTTGGCCTCGTACCACTGCGGGCGCTCCCAGCCGTTGGCCTCCAGGAAGAAGGCGCCGTGCTCCTGCTGGCGGGTGTGGAAGGGGCTGGTGCGGATCGGGCGGGGGTCGCCGGAGGGCTGGAGGGGGTGGAGGATGTCGTAGACCTCGACGAAGTTCTGGCAGTCGCGGGCCAGGACGTACTCCGGGGACAGCTGGTGCGGCTCGAAACGGTTGACGTCGCACTCGTGCAGGTCGAAGGACGAGCAGTGGCCGTCGACCAGCCACTCGGCCATGGCCCGGCCGACGCCCGCCGAGTGGGTGACCCAGACGGCCTCGGCGACCCAGAAGCCCTTGACGTCCGTGGACTCGCCGAGGAGCGGGAAGTTGTCGGTGGTGAAGGAGAACAGGCCGTTGATGCCCTCCTCGACCTTGGCCTCGCGCGTCGAGGGCAGCAGGGACTGGGTCTCGGTCCAGGCGGGCTCGAAGTCCTCCTCGGTGAACTTCAGGACGGACGGCATGTCGGCGGCCTCGTCCACGGAGAGGATCTCGTCGGCGGTGATGGGCATCGGGCGGTGGCCGTAGTAGCCGATGCCGATGCCGTCGAAGCGGTCGCGGTAGTAGAGGTCGGCGTCCTGGTGGCGCAGGATCGGGCGGACCGCCTCCTCGGTCTGGCCGGCGAGGGCGGGGACGGGGCCGGTCCAGGCGAGCTGGTGGGCGAGCGGGGTCAGCGGCAGGTTCATGCCGACCATGCGGGCGATCTTCGGCCCCCAGATGCCGGCGCAGCACACGACGATGTCGGCTTCCAGGTCGCCCTGGTCGGTGCGGACGCCGGTCACCTCGCCGTCGGCCCGCAGCACGTCGAGGACCTCGTGGCGGGCCAGGAAGCGGACGCCGCGCTCGGTGGCCCGGCGGATCTGTGCCTCGACGGCGAGGACGGCCTTGGCGAGGCCGTCGGTGGGCACGAGGAGGCCGCCGAGGACCCTGTCCCGGTTGACCAGCGGGTGCTGTTCGAGGCACTCGTCGGCGGTCAGGAGCCGTGACTCGATGCCCCAGGCGGTGATCCAGCCGTGGCGGCGGTGCAGTTCGGCGAGGCGCTCCGGTGTGGTCGCCACCTCCAGCCCGCCGACCTGGAGGAAGCAGGGCTTGCCGTCCACGTCGAGGGAGCAGAACTTCTCGACGGTGTAGCGGGCCAGTTCGGTCATGGTCTTGGAGGAGTTCGTCTGGAAGACCAGGCCGGGGGCGTGCGAGGTCGAGCCCCCGGTGGCCGGGAGCGGGCCCTGGTCGACCACGGTCACTTCGGTCCAGCCGCGCGCGGAGATCTCGTCCGCGAGTGCCGCGCCCACGACTCCCGCTCCGATGATGACCACTCGGGGTCCCGCCATCGCCGCACCTCCGGTTGAGTTGCTTTCTGCGCAACGTGATTCAGGTTGCGCAACTCAATGTGCCTGTCGTGCAGGTGGGTGTCAAGGGTTGCGAGACCTCGGAAAACAGGCCGGAATCCGGGTCCGCAGACGGACCCCGAAAAGGGCCCGGACACGGCGATGCCCGGCGGGCGGTGCGCACCTCTGCACACCGCCCGCCGGGCATGTTCGACCGGCTCTACGACTCTTCGTTCCGGGCGCTACTTGATCCAGGCCTCCACCTTGTCGCGGTTGGCCTCGACCCACTTCTTGGCCGCGGCCTCGGGGGTCATCTTGTCCACCGCGATGTACTTGGCCACGGCGTTCTGGTCGTCGTTGGTCCAGGTGAAGTTCTTCACCAGGTCATAGGCGGGGCTGCCCGACTTGGCGAACTTCGCGCTGACGATCTTGTCCAGCTTGTACACGGGGTAGTCGCAGTTCACCTTCTCCGCGTCGGCGTCGCAGCCCGCCTTGTACTCGGGCAGCTTGACCTTCTTCAACTGCACCTCGGACATGAACCACTGCGGCTCGTAGAAGTAGCCGATCACCCATTCCTTGTCCTTCTCCGCCTTGCGGAAGGCCTGGATGAGGGCGGTCTCGCTGCCCGCGTACACCACCTTGAAGTCCAGCTTCAGGTTCTTCGCCAGCGCCTCGTCGTTGGTGACGAACGACGGGTCGCCGTCGAGGAGCTGGCCCTTGCCGCCGGACTCGGACGTCTTGAACTCGGCCGCGTACTTGTTGAGGTTGTTCCAGTCGAGGATGTCCGGGTGCGCCTTGGCCAGCCACGGCGGCACGTACCAGCCGATGAGTCCCTCGTTGCCGGTCGCCCCGGCGTCGACGGCGGTCTTCTGGCCGGTGATGTACTTCTTCTTCAGGTCGTCGTGCCCCCAGTTCTCCACGACGGCGTCGACCTCGCCCGTCCCGAAGCCCTGCCAGGCGATCTCTTCCTTCAGGTCCTTCTTGGTGACCTTGCAGCCGAGGTCCTGCTCCGCGACGTACGCGATGACCGCCGCGTTGGCCTCGTAGCCCACCCACGGGTTGACCGCGAGGTTGAAGGTGCCGCACTTGCCGGAGCCGCCCGAGCCGCCGGCGTCCGAGGAGCTGTCACCGACCTTCGCACCGCCGCAGGCGGAGAGGGTCAGTCCGATGACGGCCACGCCCGCTATGCCGGCCGCGCCGACTCTCCAGTGTCTTGCTTGCCTTGCCATGGTCAGTTGCTCCTTACGCGCTGGTACGCCGCGCCGCTGCCTGAGTGATCCGGTCGAACATGACTCCGAGAAGGACGATGGCGAGCCCTGCGGCCAGCCCCTTCCCGAACAGCTGTCCCTGCGAGAAGCCGGCCACGACGTCGTAGCCGAGGGCGCCCGCTCCCACGAGGCCGCCCACCACAACCATCGACAGCACATAGATCAGGCCCTGGTTGGTCGCGAGAGTCAGGGCGCCGCGTGCCATCGGCAGTTGGACCTTGGTGATGATCTGCCAGGTGTTGCACCCGGCGGAGGTGGCCGCCTCCACGGTCGTCGCGGGCACGTTCCGCACGCCGTCCGCGATGATCTTCATGGCGACGGGGGCCGCGTAGACGATGGCCGCGACGATCGCCGTGAACCGGGTCGCGCCGAACAGCGCGAGGAACGGCACCAGATAGACGAACGGCGGCATGACCTGTGCCGCGTCCAGACTGGGCCGCAGCAGCCGGTCCACCAGCTCACTGCGCCCCATCCACACGCCGAAGACGATGCCGAGCAGCATCACGAGCACCGTGGCGACGAGCGTGGACGCCAGCGTCGTCATGGCGTCCGACCACACCCCGGTGCCGACCAGCAGACCCACGCAGACGGCCGTGGTGATACCGGCGCGCCAGCCGCCGAGGACGACGGCGAGCGCGATCAGTGCCGCGCCGACGAGCCACCAGGGGGAGTCCGTGAACAGCGCCTGGAACGGGTTGAGCAGACTGTTGGTGAGGGCGTCCCGGAAGGCGTTGGTGACGCCCGAGAGGTTGTCCTGCACCCAGATGGTCACGCTGTCCACCGTGCTCCTGATGGTGCTGCCGGTGCTCCCCTCGCCGGGGAACTCCGCCGCCCACAGATAGGTGTGGGACAGATAGGCCAGGACCGCCGTGACCGCCGCACCTGCCGCCAGCAGCGGGCGTCGCCAGGTGACGAAGCGGTTCTTCGAAAGGCGGGCGGTCTCCTCGCGTGCGCTCGCCGCGGTGGTGACCCGGTCCAGCACGATGGCCATGACGACGATGGCCAGACCCGCGTTGAAGGCCGTGCCGACGTCCAGCGTCTGGAGCGCCTGGACGACGGTCTTGCCGAGGCCGGGCGCGTCGATCAGGGCGGCGATGGTCACCATGGCCAGGGCGGCCATGATGGTCTGGTTGACGCCCATCACCACGGTCCGCTTGGACATCGGCAGCAGGACCTTCATGAGGGACTGCCGTCGCGTGGCACCCAGCGAGTCGGCCGCCTCCACCGTCGTCTCCGGGACGGAGCGGATGGCGTGCGCCGTGATGCGGATCGTCGGCGGCGCCGCGTAGATCAGGGTGGCGATCGTGGCGGAGGCCGGGCCGATCTGGAAGAACAGGGTCAGCGGGGCCAGGTAGACGAAGGCCGGCATGGTCTGCATGAGGTCCAGGAAGGGCGTCACGAACTGGTTGAACCGGTCGGACAGTCCCGCCCACACACCCAGCGGGATCGCGAACACCAGCGCCACGAAGACGGCGGAGACGGTGAGCGCCAGGGTGTCCATGCTCTCCTGCCACAGGCCCTGCAGGCCGAGGAAGGTGAAGCCGGCCACTGCCAGCAGCGCGACCCGCCAGTTGCCCACGGCCCAGGAGACATAGCCGGCGATGCCTACGACACCGAGCCAGCCGATCTGCGGGACGGGCCGGCCGGCGGACGGCTGTGAGATCAGCTCCTGGACGAAGGTCACCAGGGGGTCGATGACCAGGCGGATCTCGTTGAAGAAGTACAGGAACAGCGGGTTGGAGTTGCGGTTCGCACCGATCGAGTCGTTGACGTCGTTGAACCACCGGTGCAGATCGGTCAGGTCGGCCGCCGCCAGGGCGAGGGTCTGCTTGCCGCGCAGGACGACGAACAGCACCAGCCAGACGACCAGGATCGCGCCGACGACCATGGACCGGCTGACCTTGCGCACGCTCTTGGCGGGAGCGGGCGGCTCGACGGCCCCGGTCTTCTGCGGTTTCTCGGTCTTCTCCACGGCGACGGTCATCACGCGCCGCCTTCCTGCCCGGCGACCACCGCGAGGATCTCCTCGTCGCCGACGATGCCGAGCAGCTTGCCGTCCTCGACGACCTTGACCGGCTTGTCGGCGGCGAGCACCGCCCGGGTGGCCTCCTTCACCACGACGTCCGGGCCCAGTTCGGGGCCGTCCAGGGCGTCGCCGTCCTCCGGCGCCCGCATGATCCAGCGCAGGGTGAGCACATCGCCGCGCGGCACGTCCTTGACGAACTCGCGGACGTAGTCGTCCGCCGGGGCCCCTACGAGTTCGTCGCCGGTGCCGCACTGGACCATCTTGCCGTCGCGCATGATCAGGATGCGGTCGCCCAGTTTGAGGGCCTCGGAGAGGTCGTGGGTGATGAACACCATGGTCTTGCCGACCTCGTGGTGCAGCCGGATGACCTCGTTCTGCATGTCCCGGCGGATCAGCGGGTCGAGCGCGGAGAACGGCTCGTCGAAGAAGAGCACGTCGGGGTCGCCGGCCAGCGCACGGGCGAGGCCGACACGCTGCTGCATACCGCCGGACAGCTGGTCGGGGTAGGACTTCTCGTAGCCCGCAAGCCCGACCAGCTCGACGACCTCCTGGGCACGTCTGACGCGCTCGGCCCGGCCCATGCCGCGGATCTCCAGACCGAACGCCACGTTGTCGACGACGCGACGGTGGGGCAGCAGACCGAAGTGCTGGAAGACCATGGAGAACTTGCTGCGGCGCAGATCGCGCAGCCGCTTGTCGTCGGCCTGGCGGATGTCCTCGCCCTCGAAGACGATCTCACCGGCGGTGGGCTCGATCAGCCGGGTCAGACATCGCACCAGCGTGGACTTGCCGGAGCCGGACAGGCCCATGACGACGAAGACCTCGCCGGGCGAGACGTCGAAGTGGACATCGCGTACGGCGGCGGTGCATCCGGTGCGGTCCATGAGCTCACGGCGGGTGAGCCCGCACAGCTCCTCGGAGTCCGGCACCTGGTCGGCCTTCGGCCCGAACACCTTCCACAGCCTGCGCACGGAGATGACCGGTGTGGAGCCCGAGTCCTGGGGCGTGCCGCGCCGCTGCGGCACCTCGGTCTGTGTGGTCACGTTCGACCTTCTTTCGGCGTTCAGCCGCGGAACCAGTGCTGCGGCCGGGGTTGGATGTTCTGCCAGATGTGCTTGGGCTCTCGGTACTCGTTCAGACCGGTCGGTCCCAGCTCCCGCCCCACGCCCGAGTGCCCGAAGCCACCCCATTCCGCCTGCGGCACATAGGGGTGGTAGTCGTTGATCCACACCGTGCCGTGCCGCAGCCGCCGGGCGACCCGCTGGGCCTTGCCGCCGTCCTGCGTCCAGACGGCCCCGGCGAGTCCGTACTCGGTGTCGTTGGCGATGCGTACGGCGTCGTCCTCGTCGGTGAAGCGCTCCACGGTGAGCACGGGTCCGAAGGACTCCTCGTGCACCACGCGCATGTCCTGCGTGCACTCGTCGAGCACGGTCGGCGGGTAGTAGTGGCCGTTCGCGAGCGCGGGGTCGTCCGGCCGCTGCCCGCCGCAGCGCAGTACGGCGCCCTCTGCCAGCCCTGCCGCGACGTAGGCCTCGACCTTCGCCAGGTGCTGGGCGGAGATCAGCGCGCCGGTCTCGGCCTCGGCGTCGAAGGGGCCGCCGAGGCGGATCCGCCGGG
The DNA here is from genome assembly GCA_013362785.1 of Streptomyces sp. GTDB lineage: Bacteria > Actinomycetota > Actinomycetes > Streptomycetales > Streptomycetaceae > Streptomyces. The sequence continues at coordinate 7,837 of JABFVM010000124.1, forward strand.
CGCGGCGGACGACCTCGTCGACGAAGCGGTCGTGCAGGGAGTCCTCGACGATCAGCCGGGCGCCGGCCGAGCAGACCTGCCCGGAGTGCAGGAAGACGGCGGTGAGGGCGAAGTCGACGGCGGCCTCGAAGTCGGCGTCGGCGAAGACGACGTTGGGGTTCTTGCCGCCGAGCTCCAGGGCGACCTTCTTCACGGTCGCGGCAGCGGTGGCCATGATCCGCTTGCCGGTCTCCAGGCCTCCGGTGAAGGAGACCATGTCGACGGCCCGGTCCTCGGAGAGCGGTGCGCCGACCTCGGGCCCGGTGCCCAGGACGAGGTTGGCGACGCCGGGCGGGAGCCCCGCCTCCTCCAGTGCCTTCATCAGCAGGATCGAGCTGGAGGGGGTGAGCTCGCTGGGCTTGAGGACGATCGTGTTGCCGGCGAGAAGCGCCGGGGCGACCTTCCAACTGGCTTGCAGCAGCGGGTAGTTCCAGGGGGTGATGAGCCCGCACACGCCGACCGGCTCGTGGACGACCCGACTCACGGCGTCGTCGCGGCCGGTGTCGACCACCCGGCCGGCGTCGGTGCCCGCGAGCCCGCCGTAGTAGCGGAAACAAGCCACGACATCGGCGATGTCGTACTCGCTCTCCACCAGCCGCTTGCCGGTGTCCAGGGACTCGGCGCGGGCGAACGCCTTGGCGTCGCGTTCCATGATGTCGGCGGTGCGCAGCAGCAGCGCGCCGCGCTCCCGCTCGGGGGTGTCCGGCCAGTGCCCAGCGTCGAAGGCCCGGCGGGCCGCCGCGATCGCGGCCTCGGTGTCGGGGCGGGTCGCCTCCGATACGGTCGCCGTGAGCGTGCCGTCGGCGGGGCATCGGATGTCCCGGTGCCCGCCGGCGACAGGATCCCGCCATTCGCCATCCACGTACAGGTCTGCCACGCGCCGAGCCTTTCGATGGAATTCGTTGCGCATCGTGCACTCGATTGCTTGTGGTGGAACACAGTGGCGAATGGGCAGACGGGCGTCAAGGGGTTGGCAGATGACGATTTCGCCATGCGGCCGGTTATCCGCCCACCCTTGACCACAGGCGACGCCGGGCCGACCATGTTGCGTATCGCTCACCATGTTGTGCAATACGCACCGACGGAGGCCGCGCATGTCCCCTCGCCCACAACCTGGCCGTGAGTACGTCCTGACCCTCTCCTGTCCGGACAGCGCCGGGCTGGTTCACGCCGTGAGCGGCTTTCTCGTCAGGAATTCCGGCAACATCCTGGAAAGCCAGCAGTTCGACGACCGACTTCAGAGCCGCTTCTTCATGCGGGTCCACTTCGACGTCGCCGATCCGGAGGTCCGGCTGGAGACGCTGCGCTACCGGTTCGGCCCCGTGGCCGAGGCCCACGGCATCTCCTGGGCCCTGACCGAGGCGGCCACGCCGACCAGGACGCTGATCATGGTGTCGAAGTTCGGCCACTGCCTGAACGACCTGCTGTTCCGCCAACGCACCGGCGCCCTCAACATCGAGATCCCCGCGATCGTCTCCAACCACCGGGACTTCGAGGGGCTCGCCGAGACGTACGGAATCCCCTTCCACCACGTCCCGGTGACCAAGGACACCAAGCCCGAGGCCGAGGCACGGCTGCTGGAGCTGATGCGCGATCTGGACATCGACCTGGTGGTGCTGGCCCGCTACATGCAGATCCTCTCCGACGACCTGTGCAAGGAGCTGGAGGGCCGCGCCATCAACATCCACCACTCCTTCCTCCCCAGCTTCAAGGGCGCCCGGCCCTACGACCAGGCCTACCAGCGCGGGGTGAAGCTGGTCGGCGCGACGGCGCACTACGTCACGTCCGACCTGGACGAGGGGCAGATCATCGAGCAGGACGTGGTCCGCGTGGACCACTCGCTCGACCCCGGCGACCTGGTCACGGTCGGACGGGACGTGGAGGCGCAGGTGCTCGCGCACGCGGTGAAGTGGCACAGCGAGAGCCGCGTCATGGTGGACGGCAACCGCACGGTCGTCTTCCGCTGAGCCGTATACGACAGGGGCGGGACCGGATTCCGGTCCCGCCCCTGTCGTATACGGCCACATGCGCGGGGGCGTCGCGCCCTTAAGGGGCGCGGAGAACTGCGCGACCAGCCACGGACGGAGCCGCGGACGAACGACGGCACACCGCGACGGCCCCGGTTCAGCCGCCCGACCGCTCCAGCAGTGCGCGGCGCCACCGCTCCGTCTCGGCGATCTGGTTGAACGTGAACAGGTGCAGACCGGCCACGCCCGCCGAGGGTGCGGTCAGGGCCTCCTGCGCGCGGGTCAGCAGCCGCTCGGGGGCATAGCCGCCGGGGGCCGCGAACCGCACGAACCACGAGGCGTGTTTCGTCAGGAAGCGCGTCGACTCCCCCACCCCTATCTTCGTGGCCATCGCCAGCAGCTTCGCCCGCTGCACGGGGCCCGCGACCCCCACATGGACCGGCAGGGTGACGTCCCGGCGCCGTATCCGGGCGATCCAGTCCCCCAGTACCCGCGGGTCGAAGCACAGGTTGCTCACGATGTACGTGGCGTGCTCGCGCTTGTCCCACATGGCCTGGATGGTGACGTCGTCGTGGATGAGGGGATGGCTCTCGGGGTAGCCGGTGACGCCGACGCGGGCGAAGGGGCTGCCCAGCTCGCCGAGCCTGCGCAGCACCGGCAGGGCACCGTCGTAGACCCCGGCCGGCGGGTCGGAGTCGCCGGCCGGGACGAAGACGTCGTCCACGCCCGCCTCGCCGAGCCGGTCCGCGACCTCTTTCAGATGCAGGTCGTCCCGCAGCAGCCGGGCCGGCACATGCGGGACGACCCGGTAGCCGTGCGCCGCGAGCCGTTCGGTGAGGTCGAGGGTCGGTTCCAGTCCCTTGACCGGCGACGCCGTCACGGTGACGACGACGTCGCGCGGGACATGGGCGAGGACCTTGTCCTCGGTCGTCTTCGCGGGCAGCACCTCGTAGCGGACGCTGTTCAGCAGTGCCCGGAGTCCTGTAGCGGCCAACCCTCTACTCCGCCTGCTTCCGGGCGTCGCGGTGCCGGTAGTACGCGGCCTTGGACGGGGCCTGTGGTTCCTTGCCGAGGATCAGGTCGGCGGCCTTTTCGGCGATCATCATCACGGGAGCATAGATGTTGCCGTTGGTGACGTAGGGCATCACCGACGCGTCCACCACCCGCAGGCCCTCCACGCCGTGCACCCGCATGCTGGCGGGGTCGACGACCGCCATGTCGTCGGTGCCCATCTTGCAGGTGCAGGACGGGTGCAGCGCGGTCTCGCCCTCCTCGGCGACCCAGGCCAGGATCTCCTCGTCGGTCTCCACCTTCGGCCCGGGCGAGACCTCACCGCCGTTGTAGGGGGCGAGGGCGGGCTGGTTGAGGAGCCTGCGGGCCACCCGGATCGCCTCGACCCATTCGCGGCGGTCCTGCTCGGTGGAGAGGTAGTTGAAGCGCAGCGCCGGGTGTTCGCGCGGGTCCTTGCTCTTGATCTTCACCGAGCCGATGGCGTCCGAGTACATGGGTCCGACGTGCACCTGGTAGCCGTGGTCGCCGGCCGGCGAGGAGCCGTCGTAGCGGACCGCGACCGGCAGGAAGTGGAACATCAGGTTGGGGTACTCGACGTCCTCGTTGCTGCGGGCGAACCCGCCGGCCTCGAAGTGGTTGGTGGCGGCCGGGCCGGTGCGGAAGAGCCACTGGAGCCCGATGAAGGGGGCGCGCCACTTCGCCATGTACGGCTGCATGGAGACGGGCTTGGTGCAGGCGTACTGGACGTAGACCTCCAGATGGTCCTGCATGTTCTCGCCGACGCCGGGGAGGTCGTGGACGACGTCGATGCCGAGGGCGCGCAGTTCCCCGGCATTGCCGACGCCGGAGAGCTGGAGCAGCTGCGGGGAGTTGATGGCGCCGCCGCACAGGATGACCTCTTTGGCCCGGACCTGCTGGGCGGCGCCCCGGCCGCGCCGGTACTCGACGCCGACGGCGCGCTTGCCCTCGAAGAGGACGCGGGTGACGAGGGCCCGGGTCCTGACGGTGAGGTTCGGGCGCTTCATCGCGGGCTTGAGGTACGCCTTCGAGGCCGACAGCCGGCGGCCGCGGTGGACGTTGCGGTCGAACTTGGCGAACCCTTCCTGCCGGTAGCCGTTGACGTCGTCCGTGGGCGCGTAGCCCGCCTCCTCTGTGGCCTTGAGGAAGGCGCCGAACAGGGGGTTGGTCGCCGGCCCGCGCTCCAGGACGAGGGGGCCGTCATGGCCGCGGAACTCGTCGTCCGGGTCGGCCGCAAGACAGTTCTCCATGCGCCGGAAGTACGGCAGGCAGTGGGCGTAGTCCCAGGTCTCCATGCCCGGGTCGGCCGCCCAGCGCTCGTAGTCCATGGGGTTGCCGCGCTGGAAGATCATGCCGTTGATGCTGCTGGAGCCGCCGAGCACCTTGCCGCGCGCGTGGTAGACGCGCCGGCCGCCCATGTGGGGCTCGGGCTCGGACTCGTACTTCCAGTCGTAGAACCGGCTGCCGATGGGGTAGGTCAGCGCCGCGGGCATGTGGATGAAGACATCCCACGGGTAGTCCGACCGTCCCGCCTCCAGGACCAGCACCCGGTTGGCCGGGTCCGCCGAGAGCCGGTTCGCCAGTGCACTGCCGGCCGAACCGCCGCCGACGATGACGAAGTCGTACTGCACATCAGCCATGGTGCCTCGTCTCGCTCGCGCCGTAGATATGCGAGGCATGCTAGACCGGTCGCGCTATACGCACCAGGTTGCGAACAGCGCAACTTCAGAATCCTGATTGCGAACGCGTTACTTGCAGGAGCGTTGTTTACTACGCGTATAGTTTCACTGTGAGCAACTACAGCCCTGACACAGAAACGTCGAATTCGCACTCCGGCGGCGTGCAGTCCGTAGACCGCGCCATCAGCGTTCTGGAGATCCTCGCTCAGCGTGGCGAAGCAGGCGTCAGCGAGGTGGCGGGCGAGATCGATGTCCACAAGTCCACCGCCTTCCGTCTGCTCGGCGCCCTGGAGGCGCGCGGCCTGGTGGAGCAGGCCGGGGAGCGCGGCAAGTACCGGCTCGGCTTCGGCATCGTGCGTCTGGCCGGCGCGGTCACGGGCCGTATCGACATCACCCAGCAGGGCCGTCCGGTCTGCGAACGGCTCGCCGAGGAGCTCGGCGAGACCGTCAACATCGCGGTCATGCAGGAGCACTACGCGATCAACCTGTACCAGGTGCGCGGCCCGGGAGCCATCACCGCGCACAACTGGGTCGGCCAGCTGACCCCTCTGCACGCCACCTCCAGCGGCAAGATCCTGCTGGCCTACATGCCCTCCAAGGAGCGCGCCACGCTGCTGTCCGAGGCCGGCATGAAGAAGGTCACCCCGCGCACCATCACCGCGAAGACCAAGCTGGAGAAGAACCTCGCCGAGGCACGGGAGCGGGGCTACTCCTTCACCCTGGAGGAGTTGGAGGTGGGTCTGCACGCGATGGCCGCCCCGGTGCGCAACCGGGACGGCGAGGTCATCGCGGCACTCAGCGCCTCCGGGCCCGGTTACCGCCTGACCGAGGAGCGCCTGCACGAGCTCTCCCCCGTGCTGCTCAAGGGCGCCCAGGAAATCAGCCACCGAATGGGCTACCTGGGCTGAGTCACGCCCGAAGTCACCCCTGACGTCACGCCTGAGGGGTGCCCAGGCGCTCGTTCACCCAGTCGTGGAACGCGCCGATGTGGTGCTCGCTCGGCACCAGCACGC
>JABFVM010000161.1 GCA_013362785.1 Streptomyces sp.
GTTGTACGCCGTGAACAGGCCGTCGGCGGCGAACTCCCGGACGTTCTCCAGGGCGGGCCCGACATGCTTGGCGAACCGCTTCTCGTCGGCGAGGTCGGCCACCAGGTCCAGGTCGGCGGTGAACAGCGCGTCCCGCCCGTGCAGCCGCCGCACGAGCACCGGCCCGTGCTCCCGCATCAGCTCCATGACCTGCTGGATCGGGGTGCGGCCGGGTCCGACGGCGGTGATGTCCACGACGGGGACGCCGGGGAGGGCGTCGATGGTCTGCGGGTGCGGCGCGGTGGGGGGCATGGTGCGACAACTGCCTTTCGCGGTACGGAAAGTACTGCGTTCAAGCGTTATGGACGCGCCCCGGCCGCGCGCATCCCGGTACTACATGATTGTGTAGTGCCGGGATGTACGTCGCTGTTGCGCCGAGCGACCGGAGGTGCTGGTGGACTGGTCTCGCCCGGAGGCCGTGGTGTGGCGCAACCGCGCCCTGCTGGTCTTCGACCGCGTACCGGTGCCGATCGCGGTCTGCGACGTCTACGGCGCGGTCCAGCTGGCCAATCCGGCGATGGGCGCGGAGTGCGGTACGACGCCGGGGCGGCTGCGCGGCCGGGACGTACTGGAACTGTTCCGCCCACAGGAGGCGACCCAGGTGGAGCGGATCGCCGAGGCCCTGCGCCTGCGACACCGCTCGCGCTACCAGGTGTCGGTACGCTGGCAGGCCCCCGGCGGCACGGAACGCTACGGCGAGCTCACGGCGGACCCGGTGAGCGACACAGTCGAGGAGACACCGGCGCTGCTGGTGATGCTCCGGATCCAGGGCGAACGCGAGACCACCGAGCCCCGGCCGGTGCGCGTCTCCCCAACCGAGGCACACATCCTGTCCCTCCTCGCCGGCGGCGCCACCACCGCGCGGGCCGCCCGGGAGACCGGCCTCACGGTGGACGGCGTGAACTACCACCTGCGGCGCCTGTCGGGGCGGTGGGACGCGGCGAACCGTACGGAACTGGTCGCCCGCGCCTATGCGCTGGGTGTGCTCGCCCCGGGGGTGTGGCCGCCAACACCGGCCGCCTCGGACGGGCCGGAGTAGGCCGTGCCCGCACCCTCCGGGGCACCGAAGCGGGCGAGGGTGTGCCAGACCATCTTCAGGTCCTGGAGCTCGTACCGTCCCGTGCGGGCGGCGTCCCCGATGACGCGCGGGTCGATACGACCGTCCTCGGCGATCCGGGCGCCCAGGTCGGCGTACTCCTGGCCGCGGTAGTCCGCGTGGCGACGCAGTTCGGGCACGGTGAGCCGGTAGCCGGGGTGCCACTCGACGGGGCAGGGCAGCAGACGCGCCGCGATCTCGACGGGTGTGCCGCGGTAGCAGGGGTCCAGGACGACGGCCTCCACGTCGTCGGACAGGAGGACCCCGCCGTGGATCTGCGCCTCGATGTAGTCGTTGAGGGCGTCCTGCTCGTCGGCCTCGGCGAGCGCGACGAGATGCATGCCGGCCGCCACTCCGAAGTCGGTCGGTTCGGCGGCGCTGTCGGGGTAGCAGAAGGTGGCGCGGGTGAGGGCCGTGCCGGTCAGCCGGAAGTGTGAGGAGCCGAAGCGTGGGGCGGCGCCGACGGCTTGGTGACGGAAGTTCAGGGCGCCGTAGACGGGGCGCTCATGGGCGGGGGCGTCGTCGTACGCCCCGTCGAAGATCCGGCTCTCCCAGCGCCAGCGGTCGCCGCCGGGGTGGGCGGTGAGGCCGCCGTTGCTGGTGCCGGTGACGAACTGCGAGTGGTACGCGCCGTCCTCGGCCAGTGCGCGCAGGATCGGCACGCCGCGCACCAGCCGGTCGGGGTGGAAGTTGAGGGTGACACGCACGTCGGGGGCGAGGGCGGGCCCCGTGGAGGATGCCGCGACGTGCCGTAGTGCCGCCCGGGCACGAGGTGCTCCGACTGGGCCGAAATTCACTGGCTCCCCCTCATTGTGCTGCCTACCCTAGCCTTCAACCTAGTACCCCTAGGTTTGGCTTACCTTCGATCTTTGACTCTGACCTTTGGCCTTTGGCCTTTGGCCTTCTACGCCTCTGGAGACCCCCATGAGATCACTCACCGAGCAGGACATCCGCAACTCCTTCATCAACTGCTCGAAGGGCGAGGCCAAGCGGCTGTACGTGCCCCGGGATCTCGATGAACTCCCTTGGGAGGATCTGGACTTCCTGGGGTGGCGGGATCCCGGGGCGCCGGACCGGAGTCAGCTGGTCACCGAGCACGAGGGGCGGCTCGTCGGTGTGGCGTTGCGCTTTCAGCCCGCCCAGCGCGGCTTCCTGCACCGCAGCATGTGCTCGCTGTGCCTGACGACCCATCCGCGGGGCGGCGTCTCGCTGATGACCGCGCGCAAGGCGGGCCAGGCCGGCCGGGACGGCAACACGGTCGGCGCGTACATGTGCACCGACCTCGCCTGTTCCCTCTATGTGCGCGGCAAGAAGGTCCCGGCGACGGGGACCATGGCCCGCATCGAGGAAAGCCTCACGCTGGAGGAGCAGATCGCCCGGACGTCGGGCAATCTGTCGGCCTTCCTGGGCAAGGTGTACGGCTGAGCGCGGGCGGGCGCCGTCACCTGTCCCGCAGTGTCGCCGCCTCCACCCGGTGCAGATGGATCAGCACGTCGTGGCTGCGGGCGAGGGCTATGTCGTACTCGGGCCACGGGTACGCCGTGCCGATGCTGCGGGTCGGCCTCGCCTCCCGCAGCCAGGGGCGGGCCGGCCGCGGCGCGGTGCGCAGGTCGACGACGTAGTCCTGGTGGCGCACCCGGTCGAGCGTGCTCTCGTTGTTGCCGGGGGCCGCAGGTCCCAGGGTGAACCTCCGCACCTTCTCGTCGGGCGCGGTGGCGTTGAACGAACCGCGGTAGAAGGTGAAGCCGACGCTGACATACGCGTCACCGAGCCGGTCGCGCAGGAACGCGCCCTGCATCTTCGGGTAGTGGGCGGGGTCGTCCGGTACGTAGGCGACGTGGGCGTTGTGCGCCGACAGCAGGACCTTGGTGCCGGTGCGCTCCGCCCACCAGGCCACGTTGTCGGCCATGACGGAGTCGCGGTAGCGCATGGCGGCGCTGAGCTGCCGCTCGTCCTCGAAGTCGAAGGCGTAGCCGCGGGCGGTCTGGTCGACGGCGGTGGCCTGCCGGACCGCCCAGTCGTACGCCGGCCTGTCAGCACCGGGCGACTGCTGCCGCAACAGCTTCAGCGCCTCGCCGGTCCGGGCCGCCATGTCCTTGCGCTCGGCGTACGGCTTCTTCAGGTACTGGTCGATGTACGCGCCCGTAGCCTGCGTGGGCCGCAGCCCCCGGTACAGCTCGGTGAAACGGGCCAGGAGGCCGGGGTGCGCGCGAGCGACATAGCGGGTGACCTGGTCGTACAGCTCGGGACCGGCCCAGGCGAAGTCGTCGCCCATGAACTGGACCGGGTCGTCCGGGTGCCGGACGTTGTACGCGCGCATCCACTCCAGCAGCCGCAGATAGTCGGTGTTGTTCCACCACAGGTAGTCCCGCTGGAACTCCTCGCGCATGATGCGCCGCGGGTCGCCCTTGCCGTACCGCACGTAGTCGTTGAGACGCAGTCCGGTACTCCAGGGGGCCTCCAGGGCGAAGGTGCGGAAGTCCTTCTTCTCTACGAGGTGGCGGAAGACCCGGTCCTTGAGGGCGAAGAAGTCGTGCGAGCTGTGGGTGGCCTCGCCCAGGCCGACGACGCGGGCGTCGCCGATCATCCGGTCCAGTGGGCGCAGATCGCCGGTGTCGCCGCCCGGTTCGACGGTGCGCAGCGGGTGGGCGGAGCGGTCGAGCGCCTCGATGACCGTGGTGGAGGTCGATGCCGCCGTGGCCGGGATGCCGGTCGTCAGGGCGGCGAGGATGATGAACAGGGTCAGTACCAGTGCGGTCCGTTGCCGTCTCATGATCCAAGACTGGTGCTCCGGGCGGGCGGGGGACCATCCCGTGATCCTCCGTATCCCGGGTGCGGACAACCACATGGAGACGGCGGGGGTTTTCCTCATTCCGGGACCCGATCGGCCGCCCGGCCTGGCGCGGGTGTCGACGATCACCAGTCCAGCCCCTTGCCGTACCACGGCGGCTGCGATCAATCTGGGGTTCCTTGCGGACCGTTACGTTCCGCAAGCAGTGGGTGGGAAACAAGTTGTGGAAAGGGAACAGCCCGAGGATGCCAGAGGCACGTGAGGGGACGGAGTTCCGGGAGTGGCTCGAAAAGCTGCGCCGGGATCCCGTGGTGGTCCAGACGCTCCGGTCGGCGGCCGCGGCGACGATCGCGTACGTCATCGCGCTGCGCCTGAGTCCGGAGCAGGCGCCCCTGACCGCGCCGCTGACGGCGCTGCTGGTCGTCCAGGTCACCCTGTACGCCACGCTCACCAACGGCATCCGCCGGGTGAACTCCGTGGTGGCCGGCGTCGTGGTGGCGATCGCCTTCAGCCTGCTGGTCGGCCTGACCTGGTGGAGCCTGGCGCTGCTCATCGTGGCCTCGCTGGCGGTCGGGCATCTGGTGCGGGTGGACGAGTATGTGCCCGAGGTCGCGATCAGCGCGATGCTCGTCCTCGGGGTCACGACCGTCGGAGACACCGCCTGGGCACGGATTCTGGAGACGCTGATCGGCGCGGTGGTCGGGCTCGGCTTCAATCTGCTGCTCGCGCCACCCGTGTGGGTGGACGAGGCCGGTGAGTCCCTTGAGGGACTGGCCCGCAGGCTGCGGCAGTTGATGCTGCGCATCGGAGAGGAGGCCGCCGGCCGGCAGCCGTTCGAGCAGGCAGCGGCCCGGCTGCACGAGGCGCGCCGGCTCGACCACGACATCGTCGAGGTGGACGCGGCGCTGAAGCAGGCCGAGGACAGTCTGCGGCTCAATCCGCGGGTGCGCGACAGCCTGCTGCACCGGGTGGTGCTGCGCACCGGGCTGGACACGCTGGAGATCTGCACGGTCGTGCTGCGGGTGCTCGCGCGCACCCTCACCGACCTCGCCAAGGAGCGTGAGCCCGAGCCGCTGTTCGCGAAGGAGACGGGCACGGTCGTCGAGCAGTTGCTGTCCGAGATCGCGGACGCGGTGGTCAGCTTCTCGGTGCTGGTCACCACGCATGTCAGCAGCAACGCCGACGCGGCGGAGTCCCGGCTGTCCGCGGAGTTGCGCGCGGCGGCGGGTACCCGCGACAAGCTCGCCCTGCTGCTGCGCGAGGAGGCCGAGCGCGAGACCGGGCACTGGCAGCTGCACGGCGCCGTCCTGACCGAGGTGAACCGCATCCTCGACGAACTCGACACCGAGCACCGCTCGCGGCGCCTGCTGGAGGAACTGGACCGCGTCTCGCAGGACCAGCGCTCACGGATGCCCCGGCTGACCCGGCTGCGGGAGCGCATGGGCGTACAGGAGCAGCTGTGGCGGAACCGTACCGGGATCGGCGGACGTTCTCGCTAGGGAGCGCCGAGACGGGGTCGGCGCCTGACGCGAGGAGCGGGCCGATGACCGACACGACCGTACGGATCGACGGAGACACGCTGCGGTTGCCGGGCGGTGTGGCGGTGCGGTTCATCCGGACGCTGCGGCTGCCGGAGAAGGGCACGCATCCGCTGCCGCCGGGGCTCGGCGAGTTCCCGATCCGGCGGGTGGCGGACTGTCCGGACACGGTTCCCGAGGCCTGGAAGGCGCGCGGCGGTGTGATGCTGCCGGTCTACCTGCGCGAGGCGATGTGGCTCAGTTTCGGCGGCACCACCGAACCGGCGGCCCTCCAGGTCGGGGTGGGCAAGGTGTGCGCGGTCTCGGGGAAGCCGTGGAGCGACCGGCTGTCCCGCAAGCCGCAGAACTACCTCGTACTCCCCCGCCAGCCCTGGCTGGACGGGATCAACTCCGGCAAGGGCACGGTCCGCCAGTTCGTCGCGGTGCCGCTGCGCCTGGGCGCGACCGTCGAGGGCCAGGTCACCGGCGAGGAGGTCTGGGGCGGCGTACAGCTGCAGTCCTTCGCGCTGACGGCGCCCCGGCTGGCCGAGTGGCGTGAGGAGGAGCGGCGCCGCGGGGAGCTGTCGCGGGCGATGCCGCAGTTCGGCGGCTACGGTGCCGCGCTGCCCATGGCGGCACCGGGTCCCCAGGGCGCGGTTCCGGCGCCGGCGGCCGCTCCGGCGGGGCGTGCGCGCCGGGCCGCCGCGGCGATGGGGCTGGGGGTCGGCGGTTCGATGCGCCAGGAGGTCTACGAGGACGACCGGCCGCTTTCGGACTGGGAGGACCGCCCCGGCGGCCGGGTCTTCGTCCATCTGGTGACGCCGCCCGAGTGGCGCCGGATCACCGGCGAGGCTCCCCCGCCGTCGCCGGTGGACCGGGCGGCGTACACACGCGCGGGGCTGCCCTGGTTCGACTACTACGACGAGGACGCCGAGGATCTCGCCCCCACCGACACGCTGGAGGCGGTGAAGCCGGTCGGCGACTGGCTCGGCGACGACCACGAGCCCTGGCAGCCGCCTACACCGGGCCAGGTGCTGCCGCTCAAGGACGCCCAGGGCAAGCCGGTGGAGGACGGCGACTGGTAGAGCCCGTATGTCATTGCACAGAATGCAACGCCCGTTGCCCTTCTTGCGCTCGGCGGGTGATCCACGCCAAGGTGGCTGTCGCGACCACGACGACCGACGACCTGAGGTGTGGACATGGGCAGTGGCGGGCTGAGCAGGCGCCGATTCGTCGGCACCCTCGCGGGATCGGCCGCCGGTGTGACACTCCCGGCGGCCACGGCGTGCGACGACGCGCCCGCCCCCGCGGACACGCCGGACGCGGCCGACGCGGCGACCTCCGGGACGAACAGCCCCGGGGCCCGCCCGAGCGCCCAGACCGAGAGCCGTGAGCCGTCCGGTCCGCGCCCGCTCTACCTCGGCACCTACACCTCCGTCGAGGGCGGCGGCCGTGGCATCGGTCTCGCCACCTACGACCCGGTCACGGGCCGCGTCACCGGCACCGGCACGATCACGGGCGTCGGCGACCCGTCGTATCTGGCGCTGCACCCGAACCGCCGGACGCTGTACGCGGTCGACGAGCGCGAGGACGGCGCCGTGACCGCCGTCCGTCTCGCCGACCGCGAGATTCTGGGTAGCCGGAGCACCGGCGGGGCGGCCCCCTGCCATCTGTCGGTGCATCCGAGCGGGCGCTGGCTGCTGAGCGCCAACTACGGCACGGGCAGCGTCGCCGTGCATCCGATCGACGCCTCGGGCGCGCTCGGCGAGCGCACCGACCTGGTCACGCACTCCAGCCCGGCGCCCGGTCCGGGCCAGGAGGGCCCGCACGCCCACCAGTTCATCACCAGCCCCGACGGCCGCCATGTACTCGCCGTCGACCTGGGCACGGACACCGTGTACACCTACCGCCTCGACCAGAAGGCGGGCACGCTCACGGAGGTCGCGCGGGCGCGGACCGAGCCGGGTGCGGGGCCGCGTCACCTCACGTTCCACCCGGGCGGCCGGTACGCGTATCTGGCCAACGAGGTCGACAACACCGTCGCGGTCTGCGCGTACGACGCCGACTCGGGCCGGCTGACCGTCGGCGACGAGCAGGAGACGGGCACGGGCTCCGGCACCAGCTATCCGGCGCAGCTCGTGGTGACGCCGAACGGCCGCTACGCCTATCTCGCCAACCGGGGCCACAACAGCCTCGCGCGCTACGCCGTCGAGTCGGACGGCGCCCGGCTCAGGCTGCTCGGCACGGTGCCGGTGTCCGGGGACTTCCCGCGGCAGATCGCCCTCTCGCCGGACGGCGCGCTGCTGTTCGCGGCGAACCAGCGGTCGAGCACCGTCAGCGTCTTCCACGTCGACGAGGACAGCGGTGAACTGCGGCTCGCGGGCGAGCCGTTCGCGTCATCCGTCGCCGTCTGTGCGCTGCCGCTGTAGGGCGCGCGGGCAGGACGCGGCGCTGGCCTGGGCGAGCAGGATGTGCATGCGTTCGGTGAGCTGCGCGACGTCGTCGGCGGGCCGGTGGAACGCCAGCCGTACGTCGGCCTGAGCGCGGGTGCGCTCGATACGCAGCGTCAGTCCGTGCCGGTCGACAGCGAGGGGCTGCACGCGCACGGCGCCGTGCAGGCTGTCGGAGTCGACCAGGCGGGTGAGCCGCTCGACGGCATCCGGGTGGCAGTCGGCGAGGTGCGTGAGCAGCCGGGCCTCGGCGGTGGCCAGCGGGTCGGGCTCGGCGACGGCGAACTCGTCGAGGTCCACGACCACCGCACCGGACTGCTGCCGCAGCACCGCCCGCGTCGCCCGGAAGGCCAGTCTGCCCTCCTCGGGGGCGAACCAGCCGGACAGCCACAGGCGTGTGCGGATCCGTTTGCGTACGGGCACGGGGGCGACGTCGGCGAACTCCAGGACGGCGGACGGCTCTCCGCGGGGCGCGCAGATCGCCGCCGTGACGAGCACGCTGTCCTCCGGCACGTCCAGCAGGACGCGGCCGTCCGCGGTCACGCTGTGCGCGCCGACGAGTTCCTCGCGGCAGCCCTCCGCGGTCACCGCCACGGACCACGCGGCGGCGAGCACGGACCGGGCCCGTTCCGCCGCGGAAGGCGCGGCCGCCCAGGTCTGGCTGTCAGCCATCCGTTCCTCCTTAGGTAAGGCTTGCCTAACCTATCGAAGATCCGGCCGCACGCCAACCGGCCACGCCGATCCGATGTGATCTCTTTTGCAGGAGTTGCGATCTCTTTGCAGGAGTAACAGGCGTAAGGGGCACTCAAGGAGCGACGACCCCCAGCAGCGCGCGGGCGCACAGGTCACGCACCTGCTCACGGGAGAGCTCCGAGTCCCTCAGCCACTCCAGGCACACGGCCGTGGTGAACGCCAGCCAGCCCCGTACGGCGATCCGGACATCGGGCCGCCCCTCGAAGACGGGGCCGAACTCGGGATCCGCCGCCATCGCCGCCAGGATCTGCTTCTCCTGGGCGGCCAGGGCGCGTTGGTAGACCTTGCGCACCGCCTGGTCACCGGCCGCGTCGGCCCGATGGAAGGCGCGGTAGCCGTGGGCGTGGTCCTGGACGTACTCCAGGAACGTGTCGAGGCCGGCGGGGAGCTGTTCGCGCACCGGGACCCCGGGCACGGCGGCCGTCATCCGCAGCATGCGCTCGCTCTCCCGCTCGACGACGGCCGCGAAGAAGTCCCGCTTGGTCGGGAAGTAGTGATAGAGCAGCCCGCGCGAGACACCGGCGATCTCCGCGACCTGCTCGATCCACACGTCGTCGTACGGACTCTCCGAGAACAGCCGCGCCCCGACCGCGAGAAGCTGCTCACGACGCTCCTCGGAGCTGAGCCGACGGCGTCTGCTCCCACCCTGGTTCGCGGCCATGTCCGCACTTTACTTGACGTGGATTCAACAGCGGGACCAGACTGAAACGCGTTATTGAACCCACGTACAACAGGTGCCCGCGTACAACAGACACCACCTCGCACGGTGTCGGCGGATCGAGGGAGATCGCGTCATGGCGGAGACGACGACCGGGACCGGACTCCCGAAGGGGTTCCGCAGCGCCGAGCAGGGCTGGCCGGAGCTGTCCCGCATACCGCATCCCCCGCACCGGCTGCCGCTGCTCGGCGATGTCATCGGCGCGAGCCGGCGTACACCGCTGCAGGACTCGCTGCGCTTCGCCCGGGAGTTGGGGCCGATCTTCCGGCGCAGGGCGTTCAACCGGGAGTTCGTGTTCGTGTGGGGCGCCGAACTCGCGGCCGACATGGCGGACGAGTCGCGCTTCGCCAAGCATGTCGGGCTCGGCGTCGCCAATCTGCGGCCGGTCGCCGGGGACGGCCTGTTCACGGCGTACAACCACGAGCCGAACTGGCAGTTGGCGCACGACGTCCTCGCCCCGGGGTTCAGCCGGGAGGCCATGGCGGCCTACCACCCGATGATGCTGGCCGTGGCCGACCGGCTGATGGCCCACTGGGACCGCGCACTGGCGGCGGGCCGGTCGGTGGACGTGCCCGGTGACATGACCAAGCTGACCCTGGAGACGATCGCCCGCACCGGGTTCGGGCACGACTTCGGCTCCTTCGAACGCGCCCGCCCGCATCCCTTCGTGACGGCGATGGTCGGCACGCTCACCTACGCCCAGCGCCTCAACTCGGTACCAGTGCCGGCCTTGCTACGGCGTGCCGCGCGCCGCAACCAGGACGACATCGCCTACCTCAACCGCACGGTCGACGACCTGGTCCGGGCCCGTACGGCGGACGGGCCGGGGGACGGCGACCTGCTGGACCGCATGCTGGAGACCGCACATCCCGGGACGGGCGAGCGGCTGTCCGCGCAGAACGTCCGCCGGCAGGTGATCACCTTCCTGGTGGCCGGCCACGAGACCACCTCGGGCGCGCTCTCCTTCGCCCTGCACTACCTCTCCCGGCACCCCGAGGTCGCGGCCCGGGCGCGCGCCGAGGTGGACCGGGTCTGGGGCGACACCGCGGTGCCCGCCTACGACCAGGTGGCGAGGCTGCGCCATGTGCGCCGGATACTCGACGAGGCGCTGCGGCTGTGGCCGACGGCGCCCGCGTTCGCCCGGGAGGCCCGCGAGGACACCGTGCTCGGCGGGGTGCATCCGATGCGGCGGGGCGGCTGGGCGCTGGTGCTCACGGCCATGCTGCACCGCGATCCCGACGTGTGGGGCGCGGACGCCGAGCGGTTCGATCCGGACCGCTTCGAGCCCGGTGCCGTACGGACCCGTCCGCCGCACACCTTCAAGCCGTTCGGGACGGGGGCGCGGGCGTGCATCGGGCGCCAGTTCGCGCTGCACGAGGCCACGCTGGTGCTCGGGCTGCTGCTGCGCCGGTACGAGTTCGCCGGCGACCCGGCCTATCGGCTGCGGGTGACCGAGCGGCTGACGCTGATGCCGGAGGGGCTGCGGCTGCGGCTGGAGCGGCGGGCGGCGCCCCCGACGGACACGGCACTCGTCCCGTCCCAGGTGGGTGAGAGCGTGCCGTCAGAGCCGCGCTGTCCAGTGCACCGGGCGGGTGACTGAGCCGGGCAGCCGGGTGCCCGCGCTGCCGCGGGCGGCGTTCAGCTGGGGCTGGGTCAGGAAGAAGGCGTCCGTCAGATCGGCGTCAGTGAGGTCGGTGTCGCGCAGGTCGGCGCCGATGAGGTCCGCGCCGCGCAGGTCGGCACCGGTCAGGTCGGCGGCGATGAGGTAGGCACCGCGCAGGTTCGCGCCGCGCAGGTCGGCGCCCTTGAGACGGGCGCCCATCAGGTCCGCGCCCCGGCGGTTCTTCTTGCGGCCCCGTACACCCGCCCGCGCCAGCTCGCTGGTCTTCAGCAGCAGGACGTTGACCTCCTGCCGGTGGGCGGACACGTCCAGCTCGGCGAGCTCCTGCGGACTCCGGCGGGTGAGCTCCTCGGTCGTCTCCCGGATCTCGCGCAGCTCGGCGTGGAGGGGACGGGCGGCGGGCAGGGTGAGCGCCTCGGTCAGGTACCAGAGCAGCTCCTGGAGCTGGCGGACGACCGGGAAGACGTCGAACATCCGGCGGGCGTCCTCGCGGGAACCGGTGCGCCAGTCCTTCCCGGCGAACGTGACCTGCGAGACCTTCTGCCCGGCGCCGAAGCAGTCGTAGACGGTGCAGCCGCTGAAGCCGCTCTGCCGGAGCCGGGCGTGGATGCCGCAGCGGTGGTCGTCCTGGAGGTTGCGGCAGGGCGTCCCGGCGTCCTTGTCCATCGCGAAGTCCGCCGAGGCGGTGAAGGGCAGCGCGACACAGCACAGCCCGAAGCAGTTCGCGCAGTCTCCGCGCAGGTCGATGAGGTCGACGGGATGATCTTGCATGCCCTCAAGCCTAATGTCCGCCGCGTAACGAGACCTCACCGATGAGTTCCTGCCGGTGTGGGGGTCCTCTTATCCAACGGAAAACAATCTCGGCTACTACAGAGATACGAGCCGACGGAAACAGGAGCACCACCGCATCGAGGAAACCGAGGAGAACCGTGATGTGCAGCCACCAGCCCCACTGCCCCACCGCCGACAGCCCGGACCATCACTGCGCCGTGATCGTGTCGGCCCACCCCGAACAGGGCTGGAGCCTGCTGTGCAACGGCATCATCGTCTTCGACGACACCGGTGAACTCCTCCCGGACGGGCGGGTGGTGAGCCCGCACCGTACGGTCGGCATGCTGGCGGTGGCCGCCTGAGGCGTCAGGCGTCCAGGCCGGTCAGGTCCAGGCGTCCGAGGCGCTCGGGGTCGGCCAGGATGTACATCTCCGTGATGCGGCCGTCGGCGATGGTGACGGCCATGACCGACTGCGGCTTGCCCTCGGGGGCGTTGAGGATCCCGATCGTGTCGTTGACGAGCACGAGCGTGAGCCGCGTGGACTGCGCGAGCTGCCGGAACAGCAGCGCCTGTTCGGCCACCGGCTTGGCGCCGCGCACCAGCTTGGACGCCGCGACACCGCGGGCCAGCGGTCCGGAGTCGGCGCGCAGCACGACCTCGGGGTCGAGGACCGCGAGCAGCGCCTCGAAGTCCCCCGCGCGGGAGGCCGCCATGAAGGCGTCCAGGACCTGCCGCTGTCTGCCGAGGTCGGGCTCGGTCGAGGGCGTGGCGCCCCGCACCCGGCGCCGGGCCCGGCTGGCCAGCTGGCGGGTCGTGGCCGAGGTGCGTTCCACGATCGGCGCGATCTCGTCGAAGGGCACCGCGAACATGTCGTGCAGCACGAACGCGATCCGCTCGGCGGGCTCCAGCGTCTCCAGCACGACCAGCAGGGCCAGGCCCACCGAGTCGGCATGGAGCACCTCCTGTTCCGGGTCGATCTGCGACAGCGGGCGGATCACGGGGTCCGGGACGAAGGTGTCGTCCAGCGGCTCCTCGTGGCGCCGGGTGCGTGAGCGCAGCATGTCCAGACAGACCCGGCCGACCACGGTGGTCAGCCAGCCGCCGAGGTTCTCGATCCCGTCCGCGTCGCTGCGGCTCAGCTTCAGCCAGGCCTCTTGGACGGCGTCCTCCGCCTCGGACAGTGAGCCGAGCATGCGGTAGGCGACCGCCCTGAGATGACCGCGGTGCTCCTCGAAGCGGTCCGCCAGCAGTTCCGTATCGTTCACGTCTCCCCCGTATCCCCGTCTCTTCCGTCTCCCCGTCTCTTCCGTCAGCGGGTCGGCGCTACCGGCCGAACAGTTCGAAGGCCACGGCCGGCTTCCCGCCGAACCGCTCCCCCGTCGCCTCGGCGTTCCCGGTGAGGAAGCGGCGGACGTACGCCTCCGGGTCCTCGTCCGTCAACACCTCGATGTAGGTGCGGTGTTCGAGCAGCGAGCGCACCGCGCGCTCCAGACCGGCCGTCGCGTCCACCGCGTGCGTGGGCGTGCTGGATCCGGCGACGGCCACCCAGCGGACGCCGTTCCACGGCTCCAGGCCCTGTGCGGCCAGCTCCGGGAAGATCCAGCGGTTGCCCGCGTCACCGGCCGCGTCCAGCGTGGCCCGGCCGACCGCCACATGGTCCGGCGTGTTCCAGGCGACGCCGCCCCAGGTGTCCCGGTGGTTGAGCGTGATCACCAGCTCGGGCCGGTGCCGGCGGATCGCGGCGGCGATGTCGCGGCGCAG
>JABFVM010000323.1 GCA_013362785.1 Streptomyces sp.
AGATCCGGCCGGTGCAGGATGACGCGGCGCAGCCGCCCGGCCTCGGAGTCGACATGAAACGCCATGCCTCCATCCTGACCACCGGGGACCGCGTTCACCCCCTACTTGCCCCCTCTTGCTCTCTTCTTCTTTTCGTCCCCTTGACGACAAGAGGATCTCGCGCTTATCGTCTACATGACGAAAAAGAGGGGGCTTCATGGCCGACATCACCCGGCGCCTCGGCTGGCGCCATCTGCGTGGCGCACCCACGGCGCACATCCGCCACCACCGCGGCGGAAAGCTCCTGCACGAGGGCCCCGGGCTCAGCTTCTGGTTCCGGGCGCTGACCGCCGCGCTCTCCGAAGTCCCGGTCGACGACCGGGAGTTGGCGATGACCTTCCATGCCCGTACGTCCGACTTCCAGGACGTGGCCGTACAGGCGACGGTCACCTACCGGATCAGCGACCCGGCGGTGGCCGCGTCACGCCTGGACTTCTCCATCGACCCGGACACGGGCGCCTGGCGGGGCACTCCGCTGGAGCAGCTGGGCACGCTCCTGACGGAGACGGCACAGCAGCACGCGCTGGACGTCCTCGCGCGTACGCCGCTGTCGGTGGCCCTTGTGGACGGGGTGACGGCGGTGCGCGAGCGGGTCGCGGCCGGCCTCGCCGGGGAGCCCCGGCTGCCGGCGACCGGCATCGAGGTGGTCGCCGTACGCGTGGTGGCGCTGCGCCCGGAACCCGAGGTGGAGCGGGCGTTGCGCACCCCCGCCCGCGAGCAGATCCAGCAGGAGGCGGACCGGGCGACGTACGAACGGCGGGCGGTGGCCGTCGAGCGGGAGCGGACCATCGCCGAGAACGAACTGGCCAGCCAGATCGAACTCGCCCGCCGCGAGGAGCAGTTGGTGGAGCAGCGCGGTACGAACGCGCGCCGTGAGGCCGAGGAGCACGCGTCGGCCGACGCGGTCAGGGCCGAGGCGGAGGCGGCACGCACCGTACGGCTCGCCGACGCCGAGGCCACCCGGTCGGTACGGCTGGCCCGGGCCGAGGCCGAGGGGGCGCGTGAGGTCGGTGAGGCGCGGGCGCAGGCGCAGGCGGCCTGGCTGCGGGTGCACGCCGAGGTGGACGTGGCGACTCTGCACGCCCTCACCGGGACGCGGCTGGCGGAGAACCTGCCGCGGATCGACAGCGTGACGGTGTCGCCGGACGTGCTGACGGGGCTGCTCGCCCGGCTCGGGACGCGGGAGCAGGAGTGAGTCTCGCCCCGCGGGTCGTGCTCGTCCATCGCACCACGGAGTACGAGGAGTTGGTGGCCCGGCACGGCACCCACGGCCAGGCCGCCTTCTTCCTCTCCTCCCGGGGCCGCGACATCCGGGAGATCGCGGAACGCCACCAGCGCGCCGGGCAGGCGCTGACCGAGGTCGCCTCGGCCGTGCCGATGACCTGGCGTCAGGCGCGGGTCGAGCGGGCCGACCTGGACCGTTTCCTGTTCGCGCCGGAGGACGTCGTGGTCGTGGTCGGGCAGGACGGCCTGGTCGCGAACGTGGCCAAGTACCTGGCCGGGCAGCCCGTGCTGGGCATCGACACCGATCCCGGCCGCAACCCGGGTGTCCTCGTACGTCACCGCCCTGCGGACACCGGTCCGCTGCTCGCCGCCACGCAATCCGGCGGGGGCCGCTGCGACGAACTCACCATGGTCGAGGCCGTCGCCGACGACACACAGCGGCTGGTGGCGCTCAACGAGATCTACCTGGGCGCAGTCGGACACCAGACGGCCAGATACCGCCTGGGCCTGGAGGACGACGGGGGTGTCGTCGAGGCCCAGGCCTCGTCCGGGGTGCTCATCGGCACCGGGACGGGGGCGACCGGCTGGATCCGGTCGGTGTGGCAGGAGCGGGGCGGGCGACTGCGGTTGCCCGCCCCGACCGAGGCCCGTCTGTTGTGGTACGTCCGCGAGGCCTGGCCGTCCCCGGCCACCGGTACGTCACTGGTGGCCGGGGGACTCGCCGCCGCGACCCGCCTCCGGCTCACCGTCGAGTCCGAACGGCTCGTCGCCTTCGGGGACGGCATGGAGACGGACGCGGTCCAGCTGACCTGGGGTCAGACGATTCGCGTGGGGGTGTGCCGGGAGCGGCTGCGGCTGGTCGACTGAGGCCGAGGCCGAGGCCCAGGCCCCGGAGTCACAGCCGCGGGTCCACCGGCTCCGACTCCAGCGCCAGCACCCCGAACACCGCCTCGTGCACCCGCCACAGCGGCTCGCCCTCCGCCAGCCGGTCCAGGGCCTCAAGGCCCAGCGCGTACTCGCGGATGGCGAGGGACCGCTTGTGGTTGAGGAACCGCCCGCGGAGGCGGGCCAGGTTGTCGGGGCGGGTGTACTCCGGACCGTAGATGATCCGCAGGTACTCACGGCCCCGGCACTTGATGCCCGGCTGCACCAGCCGGCCCTCCCCACTGCGCACCACCGCGCCGAGCGGCTTGACGACCATGCCCTCGCCGCCGCGGCCCGTCATCTCCAGCCACCAGTCCACGCCCGCCTGCACCGACTCCGGGTCGCCGGTGTCGACATAGAGGCGCCGCGTGGTCTGGAGCAGTCCGCTGCCGTCGTGCTCCACCAGCCGGTCGAGAAGCGCGAGCTGCTCGTTGTGCGGGAGGGCGGCGAGGCTGCGGCCCTGGACGGCCAGGATCTGGAACGGGGCCAGACGTACGCCGTCCAGGCCGTCCGTGGTCCAGCAGTAGCGGCGGTACGCCTCGGTGAACGCGGCCGCGTCCGACGCCCGTTCGCGCTGGCGCGCCAGCAGGTCGGACACGTCGACGCCGCGCGCGGCAGCGCCCTCCAGCGCGGCCAGCGCACCCGGGAACACCGCCGCGGAGGCCGCACCGACCGCCGCGTACTGCGAGCGCAGCAGCCCCTGTGCCTTCAGCGACCACGGCATGAGCTCGGCGTCGAGCAGCAGCCAGTCCGTCTCCAGTTCGTCCCAGAGCCCGGCCTCGCCGACGGCCTCCCGGACCCGGTCCAGGATCGTCTCGGTCACCGACGCGTCGTCGAAGAAGGGGCGGCCGGTGCGGGTGTACAGCGACCCGGTCGGCCCGTCGACCCCGAACCTCTTGCGCGCCACGTCCGCGTCCCGGCACACCAGTGCCACGGCCCGCGAACCCATGTGCTTCTCCTCGCACACGACCCGCTCGACACCGTCCGCCGCATACTGCGCGAAGGCCTCCGC
>JABFVM010000586.1 GCA_013362785.1 Streptomyces sp.
TATCGGCTGGCGCTGGATCCGGCGGCCGACGCGAAGTACGCGGACGCGTGAGGTTTTTCGCCCCCGCCGCCCCTACCCGTCCCATCCTCCAGGGGCTCTGCCCCTTCGACCCCGGGCCCCTTCTGGGGGCTGCCGCCCCCAGACCCCCGCTCCGGCCCCTAAAGGGCCTTGTCCTCAAATGCCGGACGGGCTGGAAGGCGCTGGTCGGCGTCGACCCCGGCCGCCGTATCCCACCAGCGCCCTCGCCAAGCACCCCGACGCCACCGTCGACAAAGCTCCTCGCACCCCGTTCCACACCACCCACGGCCCCTCGAACTCCTCCCGCAGCGCCCCCGGATGGCCGGGCCCCGCAAGCCCGTCGTTCAGCGGGATGTTGAAGGCGACCGTGACGAGGAAGGCCAGCGCGTACGCGGCCGTCGCCGCCCATACCCACCGCCGGTACGGCTCCCCGCGCAGCTGCCACGCGGACACCGCCGTCAGCACCAGCGCGCCGAGGAAGCTCAGCAGGAACACCGGGTTCTGGATGACGTCGTTGATGTCGCGCATGACCTGGACGTAGACCCGGTCGTCGCTCCGCGCCAGCCCCGGCATCACCGCGCAGGCGAAGACGTAGAAGGCCCCGGCGATCAGGCCCATGGCGACCGTGGCCGCGCCCAGTACGGTTCCGGCGATCCTGTCGTTTCGTGTCATGCCCCTAAGTCAACGGACCCGGCCGCCCCCGGAACATGGCCGTCACGCGCAGCCGCATACGCGGTCGTCCAGCGCCCGTCGACCGGTACGAGGGGTTCCGGCCCCGAGAGCGGGCAGGCACTGTTAGAGGGAAACGGTTCCCCAGCCCTCCTGACGGCAGCACGGCAGCACGGCACGCATGGCATTCAGGGCACGTACGGCATTCAGGGCACGCACGCACACCATTCACGGCACCTCACCGACCCCTCCTGACCGGGGTAACCCCCTAGGCGGTGACAGGCACATGGCACTGGCTACGGCCACGGACGCGTACGAGCTGCGGTTCGACGCCGGGCGGATCTGTCTGGATCTCCTCGCGACCACGCACCCCGAGGAACGGTTCGACTCGGTGGAGGTGCTGCGCACTTGGATCGCGCGGTCCGGACTCGTCCCGCCGGACACCCCGCTCGCCCACGCCGACCCCTCCTGGCTCGTCGCGTTCCGTGAACTGCGCGGACTCGTCGGCCAGTTGGTACGCGGAAGTATCAACCCCGCGCCCTGGCCGTCGTACGACATCGCGCTCGCCCGGGTGAACGACATCGCCCGTGCCGCGCCGCCCGCCCCGCGTGCCGTGCGCCGTGAAGACGGGACTCTCGTGCGTGAGTTGGATCACCCGCCCGAGTGCGCCGCCCTGCTCGGTGCCGTCGCGCGGGACGCCCTGGAACTGCTCACCGACCCCGTCGCGCGGGCCGGGCTGAGGGAGTGCGAGGGCGACAACTGTCCGATCGTTTATCTCGATACGTCCCGGGGGCGCAGGAGGCGTTGGTGCTCCAGTGAGGTCTGCGGGAACCGGGAAAGAGTCGCCCGGCATCGTCGCAGAGCCGCTCTCGCGCGCGCCTGACAGTCCGTTATGCGGCTTCTGTGAAACGGCTGTCGAAGTGATTTCGATTACACGTCGTTTACCTACGCCACCGTAGGGAAGCGTCGAATCGATCTTGCCGATGTGGTGGAAATGTAAAGATCGCACGGTGGGAATGTGCTGCCATGTCCAGCTCGTCACGTCATCCCGAAGAAAACTGTCGCCTCACGTTGAACACCCAACGGACCGCTTGCGTATGGGTGATCGAGCGACCGACTGGGGGAACCCCCGGACATCGGAGGTGGGCGTGCGCAAGGATTCCGTCGTGGCCAATGAACGTGGATCGAGGGCCCGACATCGCATGTCCCAGCCCTCGGAACCTGATGAGGAGCTGATGCGTGCGCTGTACAGAGAGCACGCCGGACCCCTCCTTGCGTATGTCCTTCGACTGGTCGCCGGTGATCGGCAACGAGCAGAGGACGTCGTGCAGGAGACGCTCATCCGTGCCTGGAAGAACGCCGGACAGCTCAATCGAGCGACCGGATCGGTACGCCCCTGGCTGGTGACGGTCGCCCGGCGCATCGTCATCGACGGCCACCGCAGCCGGCAGGCCCGGCCGCAGGAGGTCGATCCGTCGCCGCTGGAGGTCATCCCCGCGGAGGACGAGATCGACAAGGCGCTGTGGCTGATGACGCTGTCGGACGCACTCGACGACCTGACCCCCGCCCACCGGGAGGTTCTGGTCGAGACGTACTTCAAGGGGCGTACCGTCAATGAGGCGGCCGAGACGCTGGGCATACCCAGTGGCACCGTTCGCTCAAGGGTTTTCTATGCCCTGCGGTCGATGAAGCTGGCTCTGGAGGAGCGGGGGGTGACGGCGTGATGAGTGTTTACGGGGGAAACCAGGGATTCGGGATGGGCGGTTCGGGTATGTCTGGACCCATGCAGGGACATCCGGTTCCGAGCGAGCACGAGACCGTCGGTGCCTATGCCCTCGGGATTCTCGACGACGCCGAGGCAACCGCTTTCGAAGCGCATCTCGCGACCTGCGAGTGGTGCGCCCAGCAACTGGACGAGCTCGCCGGGATGGAACCGATGCTGGCCGCGCTCGCGGACCTGCCCGGTTCCGGTTCGCCCGCGATCGGCGAGTCCCTGTCGGCGAAGCCCAGCCCGCGGCTGGTGAACAAGCTGGTCGACGAGGTCGCCGAGCGCCGCGCCCTGAAGCGCCGGCGCAGCTTCTACATGGTCGCCGCGGCGGCCGCGCTGATCGTCGGCGGTCCGTTCGCCGCGATGGCGGCGAGTGGCGGCGGCGACGGCGGCGGCGGTACCGAGGGGAACCGGGTCGTATCGGCCGCCAACCCCGCCAAGGACCTGTTCAACGGCATCAAGAACAAGGTCTCGGGGTCCGACTCCAAGACCGGCGTCAGCGCGACCGTCGGCCTGGACGAGAAGCCCTGGGGCACCCAGACCGGCCTTGAGCTCAAGGGCGTCAAGGGGCCGCTCAAGTGCTCCCTGATCTTCGTCGGCAAGGACGGCCAGCGCGAGACGGCCGCCTCCTGGTCCGTCCCGAAGTGGGGCTACGGCATCCCGGACGCCAAGACCGAACAGGCCAGGAACCCGCTCTACGTCAGTGGCGGCGTCTCCATGGCCCCGGACGACGTCGATCATGTCGAGGTCATGGACTTCGACGGAAACAAGCTCGTCGAGGTAGACGTGTAGTCGCCGTAGCTTTTCCGGGTCCCCTTCGCGTACGGTTGACGGCTGCCCAGCACGTCAGAAGGGGGCCCGGTGGCCGCTCAGGCTCAACAGGAAACCGCGCTCGAAGACTCCCTCAGAGACCGCGAGATCGGCGTCGAACAAGAACACCTGGACCGGGTGTACCGACGCCTTGAGGAGAAGATCCACGAAGCCGAGTTCCTCATGAACGACGCGGCCAAGCGCGGCCAGGTCGGCACGCCCGGAGCGCTCGCCGAGCGGGACGCCCAGGTCTTCCGGGCCGGCGTCCACCTCAACCGGCTCAACAACGAGTTCGAGGACTTCCTGTTCGGCCGGATCGACCTCTTGCTCGGCAAGGACGGCAAGAAGGGGCCCGACGGCGCCTACACCGCCGTGGAGCCCGCCGAGGGCGCGGTCCGCGACGACAACACCGCCGACATCGCCGAGACCCTGCACATCGGCCGCATCGGCGTACTCGACCAGGACTACGCCCCGCTGGTCATCGACTGGCGGGCCCCGGCCGCCGCGCCGTTCTACCGCTCGACCCCGGTCGACCCGGGGCGGGTCGTACGGCGCCGGGTCATCCGCTCCAAGGGGCGACGCGTGCTGGGCGTCGAGGACGACCTCATGCGCCCCGAGCTCAAGGCCTTCCTCGACGGCCACGACCTGGCCGTCATCGGCGACGGCGCCCTCATGGCCGCCCTCGGCCAGGCCCGCGGCCACACCATGCGGGACATCGTCGCGTCCATCCAGGCCGAGCAGGACCTGGTCATCCGCGCCCCCGCCGCCTCGGTGACGTACGTCGAGGGCGGACCCGGGACGGGGAAGACCGCCGTCGCCCTGCACCGTGCCGCCTACCTGCTCTACCAGGACCGGCGCCGCTACGCGGGCGGCATCCTGATCGTCTCGCCGACCCCGCTGCTGGTGGCGTACACCGAGGGCGTGCTCCCGTCGCTCGGCGAGGAGGGCCAGGTCGCCATCCGCGCCATCGGCTCCCTGGTCGACGGCGCCGAGGCCACGCTCTACGACTCCCCGGCCACGGCCCGCGCCAAGGGCTCGTACCGCATGCTCAAGGTGCTGCGGAAGGCGGCGCGCGGCGCGCTGGAGCTGGGGCCGGGCGGCGGGACCGCTCCCGGCCGACGCGCCTCCGGTGACACGGGGGCGAACGGCACGGGCCAGCTCGCCTTCGGCGACGACGGCGACGCGGACACCGGCGCCTCCGCGCGGACCCCCGCCGGACCGCCGACCCGGCTGCGCGTGGTCGCCTTCGGGCGCCGCCTGGAGCTGGAGGCCGACGCGCTGGACCGCATCCGCCGCAACGCCCTCAGCGGCACGGCACCCGTGAACCTGCTGCGCCCGCGCGCCCGCAAGCTGCTGCTCGACGCCCTCTGGGAGAAGTCCGGCGGTCCGAACCGCCACAGCGATCCCGAGCTCGCCGCCGAACTGCGCTCCTCCTTCGACGAGGACGTGACCACGGAGGACAGCTTCATCGGCTTCCTCGACGCCTGGTGGCCGGAGCTCACCCCGAAGGCGGTCCTGACGGCCATGGCCGACGAGCGTCGCCTCGGCCGCTGGGCCCGCCGGATCCTCAACCCCGGCGAGGTCCGCAAGGTGGCCCGCTCCCTCAGGCGGGACGGCCTCACCGTGCACGACATCGCCATGCTGGACGAGCTCCAGGCCGTCCTCGGCGTCCCGGCCCGCCCGAGGAAGAAGCGCGAGCTGGACCCGCTCGACCAGCTCACCGGGCTTGAGGAGCTGATGCCGGTGCGCGAGGAGTCGCAGCGCGAGCGCGCCGAGCGGCTGGCGGCCGAGCGCACCGAGTACGCCCACGTCATCGTGGACGAGGCCCAGGACCTCACGCCGATGCAGTGGCGGATGGTCGGACGCCGGGGCCGGCACGCCACCTGGACGATCGTCGGCGACCCGGCCCAGTCGTCCTGGTCCGACGTGGACGAGGCGGCCGAGGCCCGCGACGAGGCCCTCGGCACCCGCCCGCGCCGCCGCTTCCAGCTCACCGTGAACTACCGCAACCCGGCCGAGATCGCCGACCTCGCGGCCAAGGTCCTGGCCCTCGCCATGCCCGGCTCGACGTCCCCGTCGGCGGTGCGCTCCACCGGCGTACAGCCACGCTTCACCGCCGTACGGGACTCCCTCGCGCAGACCGTCCGCGAGGAGGCCGCCCGGCTGCTGGACCAGGTCGACGGGACCGTCGGCGTGGTGGTCGCCATGCAGCGGCGCGAGGAGGCGGCCAAGTGGCTGGCCGGACTCGGCGACCGGGTGGTGGCGCTCGGCAGCCTGGAGGCCAAGGGCCTGGAGTACGACGCCACGATCGTCGTCTCCCCGGCGGAGATCGCGGACGAGTCCCCGGCGGGCCTGCGCGTGCTGTACGTCGCGCTGACCCGGGCCACCCAGCAGCTGACGGTGGTGTCGGGCGAGCGGGACGAGCCGGACGCGTCCGGGGTGCCGGACCTGCTCCGGGATTGATCCAGGTGAACCACCGATCCGGATGAACCAGCGGTACGGGAATGGCCCTACGGGATCGGTTTGTTAGCCTGGGTGTGGCACCGGCTCGATCCAAGCCCCCGGGCCCAACCTTCGTCGCTACGAGCGACCACTTGCCGCGAGGCGAGCATGGCGGGTCGGTGTCATGAACGTAGAGGAGACCCACGTCACGATGTGACGTGGGTCTCTTTTCTTGGAAAGACGTGGCGAACAATACGTTCGCAATTCAAGCCCGGCTAACTCCTACTCAGCGGTAGGTGCGACGATCGGAC
This sequence comes from Streptomyces sp., assembly GCA_013362785.1. Lineage (GTDB taxonomy): Bacteria > Actinomycetota > Actinomycetes > Streptomycetales > Streptomycetaceae > Streptomyces. The sequence goes on from JABFVM010000586.1 coordinate 6,019, forward strand.
GGCATACCAGCCACACGGTGAAAGCAGAGGAAGTCGGCCATGGCAACGGCGCCCAGCGTCTCCTACTCGATGACGGTCCGGCTGGAGGTGCCCGCGAGCGGAACCGCGGTCTCCCAGCTCACCACGGCCGTGGAGTCCCACGGAGGCTCGGTCACCGGCCTCGACGTCACCGCCTCCGGGCACGAGAAGCTCCGGATCGACGTCACCATCGCCGCGACCTCCACCGCGCACGCCGACGAGATCGTGGAGCAGCTGCGCACCATCGAGGGCGTCACGCTGGGCAAGGTCTCCGACCGTACGTTCCTGATGCACCTCGGCGGCAAGATCGAGATGGCGTCGAAGCACCCCATCCGCAACCGTGACGACCTGTCCATGGTCTACACGCCCGGCGTGGCCCGCGTCTGCATGGCCATCGCCGAGAACCCCGAGGACGCCCGCCGCCTCACCATCAAGCGCAACTCCGTTGCGGTCGTGACGGACGGCTCGGCCGTGCTGGGCCTGGGCAACATCGGCCCGAAGGCCGCGCTGCCCGTCATGGAGGGCAAGGCGGCCCTCTTCAAGCGGTTCGCCGGCATCGACGCCTGGCCGATCTGCCTCGACACCCAGGACACCGACGCGATCGTCGAGATCGTCAAGGCGATCGCCCCGGGCTTCGCGGGCATCAACCTGGAGGACATCTCCGCGCCCCGCTGCTTCGAGATCGAGGCGCGGCTGCGTGAGGCCCTCGACATCCCCGTCTTCCACGACGACCAGCACGGCACCGCGATCGTCGTCCTGGCCGCCCTGACCAACGCACTTCGCGTGGCGGGCAAGGCCATCGAGAACATCCGCGTCGTCATGTCCGGTGCCGGCGCGGCCGGTACGGCCATCCTCAAGCTGCTGATCGCCGCGGGCGTGAAGAACGCCGTCGTCGCCGACATCCACGGCGTCGTGCACGCGGGCCGCGAGGACCTGGTGAACGCCGCGGCCGACTCGCCGCTGCGCTGGATCGCCGACAACACCAACCCCGAGGGCCTGACCGGCACGCTGAAGGAGGCCGTGCGCGGCGCGGACGTCTTCATCGGCGTCTCCGCCCCGAACGTGCTCGACGGCGACGACGTGGGCGCCATGGCCGAGAACGCCATCGTGTTCGCGCTCGCGAACCCGGACCCCGAGGTCGACCCGGCAATCGCCCGTCAGACGGCGGCAGTTGTGGCCACCGGCCGCTCCGACTTCCCGAACCAGATCAACAACGTGCTGGTCTTCCCGGGTGTCTTCCGCGGTCTGCTGGACGCTCAGTCCCGCACGGTCAACACCGAGATGATGCTCGCGGCCGCGAAGGCGCTGGCGGACGTGGTGACCGAGGACGAGCTGAACCCGAACTACATCATCCCCAGCGTCTTCAACGACAAGGTCGCCGGCGCGGTGGCCGGGGCGGTGCGGGAGGCCGCGAAGGCGGTGTCCGCGACGTCGGCCGAGTAGCCGGTCGGTGACGGTGCCTCACAGCCCGGGAACGGCCCCGGAACAGCCCGGAATGGCCCGAAAAGTGTGTGTGGGCTGTGAGGATCGCCACGGCAAGCCCTTGTGACGGCGCGTCGTGGAACCTGGGGCCTCCGACAGCCGTTTATCGTGACGGCCAAGCTCGGGCCCTCTCTTCGTGTGACTCCCAAGGGTGTTCTCACGACTCCTCCGGGCGCCGGATTGGCTTTCCCGCCGCAGGTAGGGGCAGGATGCGTCTCTGGGCGCGAGGGTCTGACGACGGACCCGGGTCCCGGGTCTCACCGAGGACCCTGGCAGCATCGACATCGCTGTGCCCGACATGCGGCTCCGCCGCGTGGCACGCCTCAAGGCAAATGAACACGGGAGTAACAACATGAACCGCAGTGAGCTGGTGGCCGCGCTGGCCGACCGCGCCGAGGTGACCCGCAAGGACGCCGACGCCGTGCTGGCCGCGTTCGCCGAGACCGTCGGCGAGATCGTCGCCAAGGGCGACGAGAAGGTCACGATCCCCGGCTTCCTGACCTTCGAGCGCACCCACCGTGCCGCTCGCACCGCCCGCAACCCGCAGACCGGCGACCCGATCCAGATCCCGGCCGGCTACAGCGTGAAGGTCTCCGCGGGCTCGAAGCTCAAGGAAGCGGCCAAGGGCAAGTAAGGGCGCCTGATCGCCGTTACGGCTTGGCGCCGAGGGCGACTGCGGGCCCGCTGTGGCTGGTCGCGCAGTTCCCCGCGCCCCTTGAGGGCGCTGCAGCATACGCCGAAGGGGCGGCCACCCGATTCCGGGCGGCCGCCCCTTCGGCGTACCGTACGACGTCCGTCAGCCGAGCGCCTTGCCCGGCAACTCGACCTTCGCGCCCAGCTCCACGAGCTTCTCCATGAAGTTCTCGTAGCCGCGGTTGATGAGGTCGATGCCGTGTACCCGGGACGTGCCCTGGGCGGCCAGGGCCGCGATGAGGTACGAGAAGCCGCCGCGGAGGTCGGGGATGACGAGGTCGGCGCCCTGGAGCTTGGTGGGGCCCGAGACGACCGCGGAGTGCAGGAAGTTGCGCTGGCCGAAGCGGCAGTCGGAGCTGCCCAGGCACTCCCGGTAGAGCTGGATGTGGGCGCCCATCTGGTTCAGCGCGGAGGTGAAGCCGAGGCGGGACTCGTAGACCGTCTCGTGGATGATCGAGAGGCCCGTCGCCTGCGTCAGCGCCACCACCAGCGGCTGCTGCCAGTCCGTCTGGAAGCCCGGGTGGACGTCCGTTTCGAGCGCGATGGACTTCAACTGGCCGCCGGGGTGCCAGAAACGGATGCCCTCGTCGTCGATCTCGAAGGCACCGCCCACCTTCCGGTAGGTGTTGAGGAACGTCATCATCGAGCGCTGCTGGGCGCCACGGACGTAGATGTTGCCCTCGGTCGCCAGCGCCGCGGACGCCCAGGAGGCGGCCTCCAGACGGTCCGGCAGGGCGCGGTGGTTGTAGCCGCCCAGCTTGTCCACACCGGTGATGCGGATCGTGCGGTCGGTGTCCATCGCGATGATGGCGCCCATCTTCTGCAGGACGCAGATGAGGTCCTCGATCTCCGGCTCCACGGCCGCGTTCGACAGGACGGTGACGCCTTCGGCGAGCACGGCCGTCAGCAGCACCTGCTCGGTCGCGCCGACGGACGGGTACGGCAGCCGGATCTTCGTGCCGCGCAGCCGCTGCGGGGCCTCCAGGTACTGCCCGTCCGCCCGCTTCTCGATCGTCGCGCCGAACTGGCGCAGCACCTCGAAGTGGAAGTCGATGGGCCGGCCGCCGATGTCGCAGCCGCCGAGGCCGGGGATGAAGGCGTGGCCGAGACGGTGCAGCAGCGGGCCGCAGAACAGGATCGGGATACGGCTCGAACCCGCGTGGGCATCGATGTCAGCGACGTTCGCGCTCTCCACGTGCGACGGGTCCATCACCAACTCGCCGGGTTCCTCACCCGGACGGACCGTCACCCCGTGCAGCTGGAGCAGGCCGCGTACGACACGGACGTCACGAATGTCCGGCACGTTGCGCAGTCGACTTGGCTCGCCGCCCAGCAGAGCGGCGACCATCGCCTTCGGTACGAGGTTCTTCGCACCGCGGACACGGATCTCGCCCTCCAGCGGGGTTCCGCCGTGGACAAGCAGGACATCGTCGTTGACGGTCATGTATCTCGCGTTCCGATGAGTTGGGCAGGGGCCAGGAGGGAAAGGGTAATCGCCGCCGACCCCCCTTCAGTAAGCCCAAGACCGGCTCAGGTACGTCATAGCTCTGTCACAACACGAACGGTTCCGCGTCGGGCACGAGCGGTGACCATGGCGGCAGTGCGCCGTGGACGCTTCTTTCCGCCCTGAGCTGCGTTCACTGATGAACCTGGATTGCCTCCCCAACCGAAGGGAAGATGCGGGATCATGTCTGGCATGACCGAGGTGTCCTCGCTCACAGGGCGGCTGCTCGTGGCAACGCCCGCCCTGGCGGACCCGAACTTCGACCGCGCGGTGGTGCTCCTTCTCGACCACGACGAGGAGGGCTCCCTCGGTGTCGTCCTCAACCGTCCGACCCCCGTCGACGTGGGCGACATCCTGGAGGGCTGGGCGGACCTCGCCGGCGAGCCCGGCGTCGTCTTCCAGGGCGGCCCGGTGTCCCTCGACTCGGCGCTCGGCGTTGCCGTCATCCCCGGCGACTCGACCGGCGAGAGCGCCCCGCTGGGCTGGCGCCGGGTGCACGGCGCGATCGGGCTCGTGGACCTGGAGGCCCCGCCCGAACTGCTCGCCTCGGCCGTCGGGTCCCTGAGAATCTTCGCCGGATACGCCGGCTGGGGACCCGGCCAGCTGGAGGACGAGCTGGTCGAGGGCGCCTGGTACGTCGTCGAGTCCGAGCCGGGCGACGTCTCCTCGCCGTCCCCGGAACGGCTGTGGCGCGAGGTGCTGCGCCGCCAGCGCAACGAGCTCGCGATGGTGGCCACGTACCCGGACGACCCGTCGCTCAACTGAAACATGTGAGCTTCAGTACTCTTGGCGTTATGAGCACTCTTGAGCCCGAGCGCGGGACTGGTACGGGGACCCTCGTAGAGCCGACGCCACAGGTGTCCCACGGCGACGGTGACCACGAGCGCTTCGCCCACTACGTCCAGAAGGACAAGATCATGGCGAGCGCCCTCGACGGCACCCCCGTCGTGGCGCTCTGCGGCAAGGTCTGGGTGCCTGGTCGCGACCCGAAGAAGTACCCGGTGTGCCCCATGTGCAAGGAGATCTACGAGTCCATGGGCGCGGGCGGCGACGACAAGGGCAAGGGCGGGGACAAGAAGTAGTCCTCCCCCCAGCCTGAGGCTTGCAAGGCCCCCGGGGCGCGTTTCGGCGCACCCCGGGGGCCTTTGCGTGTCACGAAGTGGTTGAGACCTCTTGTGGCCGTGTTCATGTAGTCCCTAGGCTCCGATGCGTTGTGCAGAGCGAAACCGTCATTGCATATGTTGCAACGCACGCTCGGAGGACCGCTCCATGAAGCTCGCCCCCAGACTCGCCGTACTGCTCACCGCCCTGGCCGTCACCGCCTGCGCCCCCCAGACCTCTGACAACTCCGCCTCCGACAAGGACGAGAAGAGCGGCACCCTGCGTGTGTGGCTCTTCCAGGAGGTCGGCAACCAGCCCAAGGAGAAGGTCGTCGACTCCGTCGTCGCCGCCTTCGAGAAGGAGCACGCGGGCACGAAGGTCGAGGTCGAGTACATCCCGGTCGAGACCCGCGCCCAGCGCGTCAAGGCCGCCTTCAACGACCCGAAGTCCGCTCCCGACGTCATCGAGTACGGCAACACCGACACCGCCGGCTATGTGAAGGACGGCGGACTCCTCGACGTCACGAAGGAGTTCGGCGACTGGAGCGAGGCGAAGGACACCGACCCGACGGCCAGGCAGTCCGTCACCGTGGACGGCAAGGTCTACGGCGCGCCCTTCTACGTCGGTGTCCGCGCTCTGTACTACCGCACCGACATCTTCGAGGACCTCGGCCTCGAAGTCCCCAAGACCATGGCCGAGTTGGCGACCACCGCGCGCAAGATCCGTGCCGCCGAGCCCGAGCTGTACGGGCTCGTGGTGGGCGGGGCGTACACCTACGGCGCGATGCCGTTCGTCTGGGCCAACGGCGGTGAGATCGCCACCGGCAAGGGCGGCTCGTACGCCTCGGCGATCGACAGCGCGGACGCCCAGAAGGGCATCAAGGCGTACACCTCCCTCTTCTCCGACGACAACTGTCCCGCCGCCAAGTGCGCCGGCATGGGCGGCAACGACACGGTCACCGCGTTCGCGGCCGGCAAGGCGGGCATGGCGATCGGCGGTGACTTCAGCCATGCGGCGGTGGAGGCCGGGAAGGTGAAGGGCAAGTACGCGGTGGTGCCGCTGCCGGGGGTGAAGGCCGGGTCCGTCGCGCCGGCGTTCGCCGGGGGCAACAACATCGGCGTCCTGAAGAGCACCTCGCACCGGACGCTGGCGGTTCGGCTGATGGAGCAGCTGGCCTCCAAGGAGACGCAGGCGTCGATGTTCGAGGCGATGGGGTTCCTGCCGACGTTCGGGGACGTGCGGGAGAAGGCGGCGGCGGAGAAGCCGTACGTGAAGCCGTTTGTGCAGACCCTGGCCTCGGGTACGAAGTTCGTTCCCGCGTCTCCTGCGTGGTCGGAGATCGACTCTTCCCTTGTGCTGCCGACGATGTTCCAGGAGGTCATCAGCGGTAAGCAGGATGTGGCCGGGGCCTCGGGGGACGCTGCGAAGAAGATGGATGAGGCGTTTGGGTCCGTCGGATGAGTGCGCCTACCCGGGTGGGGGCTGCGGATCGGTCGCGGGTGCGGGCCGGTGGGGGCTTGTCGCGCAGTTCCCCGCGCCCCCAAGGGCGTCGCCGTGGGCGGAGTCGGAAGACACCCTGGCTGTACCTCGCCCCCGCCCTCGTCGTGCTCGGTGGGCTGCTCGTCTATCCCGTCTATCAGCTTGGGCTGATCTCGTTCTTCGAGTACACGCAGGCTCAGGTCAGTGGTGGGGAGCCCACCACCTTTCAGGGGTTCGGGAACTACTCGGCGCTGTTCTCGGATCCGCAGTTCTGGCAGGTGCTGCTTGCCACGGTCGTTTTCGCGGCGGCCTGCGTCGTCTCGACGCTCGCCGTCGGGTGTGCGCTTGCCGTGTTGCTCACGCGGGTGCGTGCCGTGCCTCGGCTGGCGTTGATGCTGGCCGCGTTGGGGGCCTGGGCGACGCCTGCCATGACCGGGTCGACGGTGTGGCTGTTCCTGTTCGATCCGGACTTCGGGCCGGTGAACCGGGTTCTCGGGCTCGGTGACCACTCCTGGACGTACGGGCGTGTCAGCGCCTTCTTCCTGGTGCTGCTCGAAGTGGTGTGGTGCTCCTTTCCGTTCGTGATGGTCACCGTGTACGCCGGGATTCGTTCCGTGCCCGCCGAGGTGCTGGAGGCCGCCGCGCTGGACGGTGCCTCGCAGTGGCGGATCTGGCGGTCGGTGCTGGCGCCGATGCTGCGGCCGATCCTGGTGGTCGTGACCATCCAGTCGGTCATCTGGGACTTCAAGGTCTTCACGCAGATCTACGTCATGACGAACGGCGGCGGCATCGCGGGGCAGAACCTCGTGCTGAACGTGTACGCGTACCAGCAGGCCTTCGCGTCCTCGCAGTACAGCCTGGGCTCGGCGATCGGCGTGGTGATGCTGCTGATCCTGCTGGCGGTGACGCTGGTGTATCTGCGGCTGCTGCGCAGGCAGGGGGAGGAACTGTGAGGTCCGTGAGTTCGGTGCGCTCGGTGGGATTCGTACGGCGGCCCTGGCGGCTGTTCGCGGAGGTGTCCGCGCTGCTGATCGCCGTGGTGGTGGCCTTTCCGCTGTACTGGATGGTGCTCGGCGCCTTCAAACCGGCCGGGGAGATCGAGTCGAGCGAGC
>JABFVM010000188.1 GCA_013362785.1 Streptomyces sp.
ACGGAACGGATCGCACTGGACGGCATCCCGGCGGCCTTCGAGAACATGCTCGCGGGCAAGGGCGGCCGGGCGCTGGTGGTCTTCTAGCTGTGCCCGCCGTGTGCCCCGGTCTCCATGCGAGGCCGGGGCCTCAGGCATGCCCGGAACCCGTTCTCCGTGCCACGTACAGGTAAAACTCCTGCTGTGCGACCCGTTGACGGGCATACCGTCCGGTCAGTACGTTCCCGGGAACCTGAGCTACCCCCCGCTCCGTCCCCGTCCCCGCACCCACCGGAGTGTGCACGCATGGACACGGCACCTTCCGCCCAGCCGCTCGCCCCCACCGCACCCGCCGTCGGCAACCGCCGCCGCGTCGCCACCGCCGCCGCACTCGCGTCGGCCGTGGAGTGGTACGACTACTTCGTCTTCGGTATCGCCGCAGCCCTCGTGCTGGGCGACCTGTACTTCCCGGCCGGAAGCCCCACCGCCGGAGTGCTCGCCTCCTTCGCCACCTTCGCCGTCGGCTTCCTCGCCCGCCCCCTCGGCGGCATCGTCGCCGGCCAGCTCGGCGACAAGCGCGGCCGCAAGCCGATGCTGGTCCTCGCGCTCACCCTCATGGGCCTGGCCACCACCGGCATCGGCCTGCTCCCGACGTACGCCACGATCGGCGTCGCCGCCCCGATCCTGCTGGTCGTCTTCCGCGTGCTGCAGGGCATCGCCGTCGGCGCCCAGTGGGGCGGCGCGATGCTGATGGCCACCGAGTACGCCCCCGAGGGCAAGCGCGGCGTCTACGGCAGCTTCGTCCAGCTCGGCGTTCCCATCGGCGTGGTCACCGCCAACACGGTGTTCCTGCTGGCCGGAGCATTCACGACGGACGCGGAGTTCGCGGCCTGGGCCTGGCGCGTGCCGTTCCTCGTCGGTCTGCTGGTCCTCGTCCTCGCCTGGTACATCCACACCCGCGTCGAGGAGACCCCCGAATTCCGGGAGGCGGAGAAGAAGCTGGCCGAGCAGGAGAAGAGCGAGCAGACCTCACCGCTGCGCACGATCCTGCGGAACCACCTCGGCACGGTGCTCCTCGCCGGCGGCTCGTTCGCCGTGAACACCGCGACCTTCTACATCATCATCACCGGCGTGCTCGACTACACGACCCGCGAGCTCGGCATGAAGAAGAGCGCCGTCCTCATGGTCTCGCTGTGCATCAGCCTCACCCAGCTGGTGCTGATCCCGGCCGCCGCCGCGCTCTCCGACAAGATCGGCCGTATCCGTGTCTACGCGATCGGCGCGGCCGGCATCGCCCTGTGGGCCGTACCGCTGTTCCTGCTGATCGACACCGGTTCGCTGCTCTGGCTCGCGGTCGGCACCTTCGTCGCCAGCTGCTTCCTCAGCATCATGTACGGCCCCCAGGCGGCCCTGTTCGCCGAGCTGTTCACGCCCGAGATGCGCTACACCGGTGCCTCTCTCGGCTACCAGATCGCGGCCGTGCTCGGCGGTGGCCTCGCCCCGTTCATCATGGTGCTGCTGCTGGAGGCCACCGGCACCTCGTTGGCGGTCTCCGGCTACATCATCGGGCTCTCGGTGATCGCCTTGCTGTCCATCAAGGTCCTTGCGGACAGGGCGCGTTCACGCGATTCAGGCTGATTCGCGGGTCTGCTCGGGTTGCGGCGCGGCCGCCGCCACGACCCGAGCGGACCGGGCCCGGGACCGCGACACAGCGACCCCCGCGAGACACAGCGCCCCGCCGGCCAGCGTGAGCAGCCCCGGCACCTCGCCCAGCGCCAGCCAGGACATCAGCACGACCAGCGCGGGCACCGCGTAGGTGGTCGCGCCCATCCGGCTGGCCGTCGTACGGGCCAGGGCGTACGCCCAGGTCGTGAAGGCGAGCGCCAGCGAGAAGACGCCCAGATAGACCAGGTTGAGGGTCGCGGAGAGGGAGGCGTCGGCCGCGTCGTCGATGAGCTGCCCGCTGAAGGGCAGGCAGACGACCGCGCCGACCAGACACCCGTACGTCGTCACCTGGAGCGGGCTCGCATGACCCAGCGCCGGTTTCTGCGCCACCACGCCGCCCGCGTATCCGACGGCCGCGAGCAGGCACAGCACCACTCCGAGGACCGAGGATCCGCCCTCGCCCGACATCGAAAGACCCACGGTCACCGCACCCGCGAACGACACCGCCATGCCCGCCAGCAGCCGCGGCGGCATGGGGTCACCGAGCAGCCGGGCGCCCAGCAGCGCGATCAGGATGGGCCCGATGTTCACGACGAGAGCCGCCGTACCGGCGTCCACCTGCTGCTCGCCCCAGTTCAGCACGACGCTGTAGAACCCGAACCACAGCAGGCCCGATATCGCGATCCCGGGCCACGCCGCCCGAGGCGGCAGCCCCTCCCGACGGACCAGGCAGATCAGCCCCAGCACCACGGCACCCACGAGCAGTCTCCCCAGCGCGAGCGCGCCGGGTGAGTACTCGGCCCCGGCACTGCGGATGGAGACGAAGGCGGAGGCCCACAGCACGACGGTGACGGTGGCCGCGCCGGTGGCGAGCAGCTCGGGACGGCGGGCAGGGGAGGTGTTCATCATGCTCCAGAGGCTAGGAAAGCAACGGTTCGAAAGCTCGCGGATTTCGGACGGGGGGCTGCTCGCTCCGGTACGTCCGGGCCGGGCATCAGCGCAGCGTGGCCGCATCGATGCCCAACAGCTCGGACAGGGCCTTCTCACCCGACGCCGTCACCTTCACGGCCCGCTCCGAGCCGATCCGCACGCACCACCCCGTGTCCAGCGCATGCCGGCACAGGGCCGCGCCCGCGACACCGGCGAGATGCGGTCGACGCTCGGTCCAGTCGAGGCAGGCGCGAGCCAGCGGGCGGCGGCCGGTGCGGTCGAGCCGGATCCCGGCGGAGTCGAACCAGCCGAGCCCCGCGTCCGTCAGCGCGAACCCGGTGTCCTGGACCAGCAGCCCCCGTTCCGTCAGCGCGTCGGTGACCGTGATGCCGAGCCGCCCGGCGAGATGGTCGTAGCAGGTACGCCCGCGAGCCATCGCCGACCCGGCGCTGGACTCCCGCAGATTCCGGGGCCGTCGGGCCGTCCCCGGCGTCACCTGCGCGGCCAGGTCCTCCACCAGCTGGGCGACCCGGGCGTCGGCCAGCCGCACATACCGGTGCCGCCCCTGCCGCTCCTCGCTGAGCAGCCCGCCCGCGACGAGCTTGCCCAGGTGCTCACTCAGCGTGGACGCGGCGACCCCGGCATGCCGTGCCAACTCCCCGGCGGTCCACGCCCGCCCGTCGAGCAGCGCCAGCAGACACGCGGCCCGAGTCTCGTCGGCAATCAGCCCGGCGAGCCGGGCCAGGTGCGGCGCCTGGGGTTCCTTGGTGGCCATGCGCTCCAGAATGCGCCACGAACACTTCGGCGCCCACCGAAAGGTGCTCGGAGGAGCCGAATGAAGTCATCGACGGCTCAGCAGCGCCCTTTCTTTAGGGGCGCGGGGAACTGCGCGACAAGCCACGACGCCACCGCACACGCAAGACAACCCTTCGCGGCACTACCCTCGCGGCTCTTCCAGCGGAGCAGCGCGTCCGATTTGCTCATACTGCCGAGCCAACCCGTCCAGCAGCGCAGCGACCCCCGTCTCAAAGGCCCGCTCATCGATCTTCTCCTGCTGATCGGCAAGAAGGTGGGCCTGCCCGAGGTGCGGATAGTCGGCGGGGTCGTACGCACTCGCGTCGTCCACGAACCCCCCGGCGAACGAACCGAGCGCCGAGCCCATGATGAAGTACCGCATCAGCGCGCCGATGGACGTGGCCTGCGCCGGCGGCCAGCCCGCCCGGACCATCGCGCCGTAGACGGCGTCGGCCAGCCGCAGCGCGGCCGGGCGGCGGCCGGGGCCGCGGGCGAGTACCGGGACGATGTTCGGGTGGTCGCGCAGGGCGGCCCGGTAGGAGACGGCCCAGTCGTGCAGGGCGGTGCGCCAGTCCCGGCCGTCCTCGAACATCGACAGGTCGACCTGGGCGCTGACCGAGTCGGCGACCGCCTCCAGGATCTCGTCCATGGTGCGGAAGTGGTTGTAGAGCGACGGTCCGCTCACCCCGAGTTCGCCGGCGAGGCGGCGCGTGGAGACGGCCGACAGGCCCTCCGCGTCCACGAGTTCGCGTGCCGTCTCGACGATCCGGTCATAGCTGAGGAGGGGCTTGCGCGGTCGGGCCATGGCGCACATAGTAGGGCTGCCCAACGGAAACTAGCAGTGCTAATTTAAATGTACGGCTTTCAAGGGGTGACTTTGCATGAACCTGGAGCTCAGCGAGGAGCAGAGCGCCGTCCGCCGGCTCGCCCGGGACTTCGTGGACCGCGAGATCGCCCCGCACGTCATCGCATGGGACCGGGCGGAGGAAGTGGACCGTTCGATCGTGAAGAAGCTCGGCGAGGTCGGCTTCCTGGGCCTGACGATCGACGAGGAGTACGGCGGTTCGGGTGGCGATCATCTGGCGTACTGCCTGGTCACGGAGGAGCTGGGCCGGGGTGACTCCTCGGTGCGCGGCATCGTGTCGGTCTCCCTGGGGCTGGTGGCCAAGACCATCGCCGCCTGGGGGAGCGAGGAGCACAGGCGCCGCTGGCTGCCGGGGCTGACCGCGGGCGAACTGGTCGGCTGCTTCGGCCTCACCGAGCCGGGCACCGGCTCCGACGCGGGCAATCTCACCACCCGGGCGGTCCGTGACGGCGACGACTACGTCATCAACGGCACCAAGATGTTCATCACGAACGGCACCTGGGCCGACGTCGTCCTGCTCTTCGCCCGCTCCACGGACGCGCCCGGCCACAAGGGCGTCTCCGCCTTCCTGGTCCCCGCCAGCGCCCCCGGACTGACCCGCCGCACCATCCACGGCAAGCTCGGTCTGCGCGGCCAGGCCACCGCCGAGCTGGTCCTTCAGGACGTACGGGTGCCCGCGACGGCCATGCTGGGGGAGGAGGGCAAGGGCTTCTCCGTCGCGATGTCGGCCCTGGCCAAGGGGCGGATGTCGGTCGCGGCGGGCTGCGTCGGCATAGCCCAGGCCGCCCTGGACGCGGCCGTCCGATACGCCGGTGAGCGCGAGCAGTTCGGCACGCCGATCGCCGGCCACCAGCTGGTCCAGGAGCTGATCAGCGACATCGCCGTCGACGTGGACGCGGCCCGGCTGCTGACCTGGCGGGTCGCCGACCTCATCGACCGCGGACAGCCCTTCGCCGTCGAGTCCTCCAAGGCCAAGCTCTTCGCCTCCGAGGCCGCCGTCCGCGCCGCCAACAACGCCCTCCAGGTCTTCGGTGGTTACGGCTACATCGACGAGTACCCGGCGGGCAAGCTGCTGCGCGACGCCCGCGTGATGACCCTCTACGAGGGCACCAGCCAGATCCAGAAGCTGCTCATCGGGCGGGCGCTGACGGGGGTTTCGGCGTTCTGAGGGCATCGCCGATCATGGGGGGATGGTTGCCTTCTACCACGTGTGCTTCGCCGTGCGGGATCTCGAACAAGCGATGCGGGACTTTCAGCGGTCTGCCGGTGTCGAGTGGAGCGAACCCGTGTCCGACCGGCTCGGCGAGTGGGACTACCGGATCGTCTTCACCGCCGGTGGACCGCCGTTCATCGAGCTCATCGAGGGGGCTCCCGGCAGTCCCTGGCATGCGGCGGAGGGGCCCAGGTTCGACCACATCGGTTTCTGGTCGAGCGATGTCCGGGAAGGCTCGCGCCGCTTGGAAGGGGAGGGCCTCCCGTTGGACTTCTCCGGCTGTCCCCATGGCCGTCCGTTCGTATACCACCGCGTGGACAGCATCGGCGCGCGCATAGAACTCGTCGATGTCAGCCGCCAGGCCGCCTTCCTCGGCCGGTGGCATCCGCAGGGAGCTCCGATGCCTGCCGTCGACGAGACCTGAGTACCTGCCTGAGTACCTCGGCGGATGTGGCCGGTGACACAACCGGCGACCCTGTTCCCCATGAGTGACACACCGGTCAAACAGCAGAGCACGGCGGCGTTCTACGGGCAGTCCGTCGCCTCCTTCGCGGTCGCCATGGCCGCCACCGGCATCGGCATCTACCAGCTGGACGCCAACGCCTGGGTGCGCGGGTTCCTCGCGATCGCGGTCCTCTACCTGGTGACCTCGGCGTTCACCCTCGCCAAGGTCATCCGGGACCGCCAGGAGGCCGGACAGATCGTGAGCCGCGTGGACCAGGCGCGGCTGGAGAAGCTCCTCGCGGAACACGACCCCTTCGAGAAGGTCTGACCGACGTCGGGATGTCCGACCGGCGCCCCTTCGGCCCGGCCTCACTAAGCGCTCGCTCAGGTTCGGCGGTATGGTGGGGGTTCTGTCATCGAGAGGGGCGAGTGAGCGATGAGTACGGCGGAGGAGACGGCCGGCGGCGAGACGTCGGCGTGGGGTGAGGTCACGCCCGACGCGGCCCGGCGGCTGCTGGTCGCCGCCGTGGAGGCCTTCGCCGAGCGCGGCTACCACGCCACGACGACCCGTGACATCGCGGGTCGCGCCGGCATGAGCCCGGCCGCGCTCTACATCCACTACAAGACCAAGGAAGAGCTCCTCCACCGCATCAGCAGGATCGGCCACGAGAAGGCCCTCGACATCCTGCGGGCGGCGGCCCGCCGCGAGGGCACCCCGGCCGAGCGGCTCGCCGACGCCGTGAGCTCCTTCGTCCGCTGGCACGCCGGAGGACGCACCACCGCGCGCGTCGTGCAGTACGAGCTCGACTCCCTCGGCCCGGACGCCCGCGACGAGATCCTCGCGCTGCGCCGGCAGTGCGACGCCGAGGTGCGCGGGATCATCGAGGACGGCGTGGCGGCCGGTGACTTCGATGTCCTGGACGTGAAGGGCACGACCCTCGCGGTGCTGTCGCTGTGCATCGACGTGGCCCGCTGGTTCAACGTCGACGGCCCCTGGACGCCGGACGAGGTCGGCGCGCTGTACGCCGACCTCGTGCTGCGGATGGTGGGGGCGAAGTAGCGCGCCGCGCCGCTCCCCACCGCCCGGCTCGGACCGCCCCGCTCAGAAGTAGTAGCGGGAGACCGACTCGGCGACGCACACCGGCTTGTCGCCGCCCTCGCGCTCCACGGAGAAGGCGACGCTGACCTGGACGCCGCCCGTCACGTCCTCGACGCCGGTGATGGTGGCGGTGGCGCGCAGCCGGGAGCCGACCGGGACCGGGGCGGGGAAACGCACCTTGTTCGTCCCGTAGTTGACGCCCATCTTGACGCCTTCGACCCCGATGAGCTGAGGTCCGAAGAGCGGCAGCAGCGACAGGGTGAGGTACCCGTGGGCGATGGTGGTGCCGAACGGCCCGGCGGCGGCCTTCTCGGGGTCGACGTGGATCCACTGGTGGTCACCGGTGGCCTCCGCGAACAGGTCGATCCGCTTCTGGTCGACCTCCAGCCAGTCCGTGTACCCCAGCTGCTCGCCCACCGCCGCCTTCAGGTCGTCGGCGGAGGTGAAGATCCTCGGCTCTGCCATGTCCAGGCCTCTCGCGTCGCGTCTCGCACATCAGCAATGTCTAAGCAACTGCTTAGCATGCTAGGTCGGCAAGCCGCTGTCAACGGACCGGCACGGTGACACGGTAGGTAGGTTTGAGGCGTGCCCCAGATTCCCGAGAAGATCCACGAGCTCACGGTTGGCCAGCTGTCCGCCCGCAGCGGCGCCGCGGTGTCGGCCCTGCACTTCTACGAGTCCAAGGGCTTGATCAGCAGCCGCCGCACCTCCGGCAACCAGCGCCGCTACACCCGTGACACCCTCCGCCGGGTCGCCTTCGTCCGGGCCGCGCAGCGCGTCGGCATCCCCCTGGCCATGATCCGCGAGGCCCTCGCCGAGCTCCCCGAGGAACGCACCCCCACCCACGAGGACTGGGCACGTCTGTCGGAGGCGTGGCGCTCGGAACTCGACGAACGCATCAAGCAACTCAACCGCCTCCGCGACCACTTGACCGACTGCATCGGCTGCGGCTGCCTCTCCCTGGACACCTGCGTCCTGTCCAACCCGGACGATGTCTTCGGCGAACGGCTCACGGGATCGCGGCTGATGGCGGAACCAAGGGGAGGCCGGCAGAAGGGCGGCTCAGGCTGACCCGCAGCACCCCGGCCGGGCCCGCGTCACTCGTACTCGGTGCCGCCCTTCCGCGTCAGATAGGCCGGGCTCACCGCCTTCGCGATCGCCCGCCCGCCGGTCACCGCGCTGTACCGCTCGACAGCCGGCCGTATCACCACGCCCTCCCGCAGATGCAGCTCCCGCCCGGACACCGTCTCACGTCCGCTCGCGACCTCCAGCACCCGCTCGATGTCGAAGGCCCCCTCGAACAGCCTTGGCACCAAAGGCAGTTCGCCCTCCAGCACCTGCGCCGGGTCCAGCCACACCACGCGGCCGTCGATCTCGGCGGACACGTCGAACGCGGCGTAACCCAGGGTCTCCCGCCGCCCGTCGGCCCCGTACGTCAGGTCCTGCACCCCCGCGCCGTACACCTCGCCGAAGACGCCCACCCGTCGGGCCCCGACCCGCTCGGCCACCCGGGCCGCGGCCTCGGCGACGCCGTGCCCCCGCACCGCCCGCCAGTACAGGTTCCGCGGGTCTTCCTTCAGCGCCAGCGACTTCGCCCCGAAGCCCTTGGAGGACACGTACACCCGCTCCTCGTCGGTGACATACGTCAGCAGGCACGCCGACCCGTGCAGCTTCTCGGTCAGCACCACCGGCTCGCCCGGTGTGAAGATGTCCGGATACCGCTGGATGTTCTCGATGTCGACCCACGGCAGCAGATCCGGCGCCGACTCCACCTCACCGGACATCGTGGGCGGGATCGGCGGCACCCACTTGGTGATCCCGAGCAGTTCCGCGAAGTCGGTCCCGTCCGCCGCCGCCCGCGTCAGATCGACGTCGGCCAGCGACCTCGGCCGGCACACGATGCCCTGCGACAGCTCACCGCGCAGCCGCACCGCCTTGACCCGGTCGGCCCCGCTCCCCGCCAGCCGCCCCGTCAGCCCCAGCTCCTCGATCAGCCCGGCCGGCAGCACGGACTGCTCGGGGATGTACACGGCGGCCTCACCGGTGCGGTACGCGCCCTTGGCGACGACGGCCCGGTACAGGCCCACCTGGGCCAGTTCGAGGGCGTCGGCGTTGGGATGCTCGTGGACGGTCAGCACTTCGGCGGTGACGCGCAGCGTCGACATGAGGGGCTCCTTCAGGGCCTCGGCTCTCGTTTCATCGCCCCCCACTGTCCGGACGGGAAAGGGCTGGAGCGACCCGATTAGCGGCTGGTATCGTCGCGATCTTCGGCCGGCCGAGACCGCCGCGCACGGAGTCCTGACGGGACCGACACCCCATGCCCTCAGCCGCCCTCGACGCAGCCCTCGCCCGCATAGACACCGTCTTCGACGGCTTCACAAGCCCCGACGAGACCGGCTGCGGCTACTGCCACGCACCCGAGGAGACCGCGTTTCTGCGCACGCCGAACGCGCGGATGCCCGTGGACGTGGTGCAGTACTACCTGTTCGAGGTGCCCGATCACTTCGACGACCACGCGGCCGTGATGCGACGCCTGTTGCCGCAGGGCGCACGGGCGATGGCCGACGGCACCCTGGGTGTGATCGCCCACTTGGCTCATGGACTGTCCCGGGTGGACTGGCGCTCTTGGCCTGCCGAGCAAGCTGCCGCCATCGAGGCATTCCTGTACGCCTGGTGGCAGGACGCCCTCGCGACGCCCGAGCCGCCGTACGGCATCGACGCCATCTTCGACACCTGCGTCACGATCGCCAGGACGGTCAGCCCGTTCCTGACGGGATGGGCCCCCGGCCCGGTCGCCGACGCCCACCTCGCCCACTGCACCGACGTCTGGCTCTACGACCTGCTGTCCGACTTCTCCCCCTTCTCCTGGTGGTACGACGACACCAAGGACACCGGCGTCAGGGACCTGCGCGCCTGGCTCTCCGGCCCCGGCGCCGCCCGCCTCCACGCGGCGGGCGAGTACGACCTCGCGACCCGCGCCGAACTGCTCGCCGTGTCCTACGACGAGCGCTGGGCCGACCCGTACTGGAACAGCCCCTCGGCCACCAACTGAGCGTTGGACAGCGCCCGTTCCCCGTCCGGCAGGACCAGCGTGTCCTCCAGTCCGATGCGCGTCCCCAGCCCCAGCCGTCCGGCCAGCCGCAGCACCGGCCACGCGCCCCCGTCCTCCCCGTGCAGCAGCACCGGACGGCCGAACGCCGGGCCCAGGTCGGCCAGCAGCGCACGCGCGGTCTCCTCGGCCGTCTCCGCCGAGGGGTCCGTCACCTCCGCCAGTACCCGCAGCACCCTCGGCCCGAGCGGCGAGGCGGCGAACCGGGCTGCCCCGTCCGTGCCGGACCAGATGCCGGCCTCGACGCCCACGCCCCGCTCGATCAGCGCCGCGGCCAGCTCCTCGGCGCCCTCCTCATGCCAGTTGACCGAGGCGTGGTCGGGGAGGAGGGGGAGCGCCGACCAGCTGCGTACGCGCGCCAGCCGGGCCGCGGCGTCCGGCTCCGCCCAGGCGCCCGTGGTCACTCCCACCGGCACCGACACCCGGGCCCGTATCGCCTCCAGCACGGGCGCGAGCACACGCGGCGACAGACTGTCCTGTCCGCAGGGGGTCTTGGGGTGGACATGGATGTCCGTGGCGCCGGCCGCGACCGCCGCGGCGGCGGACTCGGCCATGGCCTGCGGCGACAGCGGCACCGCCGCACCGTCGCCCGCTCCCCGGGGCCCGTTCAGACACACCTGGATCATGTTTCGATGGTGCCAGTCGGCACTGACAGCGGGGGTCGGCCGGCCGGTGCACCCGGATCGGCGGGAGGTCGGCAACAATCGGCGGGAAGTCGGCCATTAGGGGGTGCGGCATCCCCGGCGCACCCCCGACGTTCTAGGCGGACATGAGCAGCCGCCGTCCGCGCCGCGACGACGCCAGCGCTTCGGGCGTGAGAACCGGACGCGGCACCACGATTCCGCAGTCCGTGCAGACCGGGCCCGACGACGGTTCATGGGCCAGGTCGTACTTCCAGATGAGCCGCTCCCCGCCGCACACCGGGCACTCGGAGCCCGGTTCACGCTCCAGCGCGGAGATCAGTAGGCGCAGCACCTCGGCCAGTGGTTCATGCGGGTGCACCCGGGGGTCGTCGCACCAGGCGACTCCGAAACCGCCCCAGGTCAGCCGGTGCCAGTCGTCCACGGTGCCCGGCCTGCGCAGTCCGTCGTGCTTTTCCTTCTTGCGTCGCTCGGCGAACTCGACCTCGTAGGCCAGCCAGACCGAACGCGCCTCTTCCAACTCGTCCAACGCGGCCACGAGCCGCGCCGGGTCGGGGGACCGGTCCTCCGGACCGAATCCCGCCCGGGAGCACAAGTGGTCCCAGGTCGCCCTGTGCCCGTAAGGAGCGAACCGCTCAAGGCACTTACGCAGTGAGTAGCGCCGCAGCGCGAGATCGCACCGCGGATCGCGCACCTGTCTCGCCAGACTCCGGAAACCGGCCATCGCCCTGCACCTCCGTCACACCTGCACCTGTACTTCGGTCACTTCGGCGTCGTCGCACGGACTTCGCGCGACGTTGACGAATAGACGTATCGACATGCGATTCGGCTCCATCCGATTTCCGATGACCTCCATAGCGAGCCCTGGTGACTGTGAACCGGGCCCTCGTGACGCTGAAACGTGACGCATGTTCATCTTCAATCCCGGGGATACCGCCGGTAACATCCCGGCCCACCCTCGTCGGTAGGAGCTGCCATGCCACGGCGTACCCCACGCAACGCCCCAGCCGGAATGAGAACTCCCGGCAGATTCCACGGGTTCCTGAAGACCGCATCCGTATGCGCGCTGATTGCCGGACTTTTGTCGCCTCTTTCCCAAGCGGTGGCCGCGCCCGAGGCGGCGGTGACCCAGGCGGTGGCGAACGACCACTGCGGGAACCAGTGCTCCGACATCCTGCCGCCGGGCCAGAACGGCAACGCCACCCTCGCCCAGATCCTGCTCAACCAGGCATTCGGCACGATGCCCGAACACGCCTCGGACCAGCTGGGCCCCTACGCCAACCTGGCCACCGGCTACTCCGGCCTGACCAACGCGACGATCAACAACTTCTTCAACGACGCCTCGTTCGGCGTTCCCTCCGACCAAGTCGCCTCCACCGTGAAACCCGCCGGACGCGGCGACGTGACGATCGTCCGTGACAAGAAGACGGGCGTACCGCACATCACCGGTACCACCAGATACGGCACGGAGTTCGGCGCGGGCTATGCCGCCGCCCAGGACCGGCTGTGGCTGATGGACGTCTTCCGGCACGTCGGCCGCGGCCAGCTGACCTCCTTCGCCGGCGGCGCACCCTCCAACCAGGGCCTTGAGCAGCAGTTCTGGCGCAACGCGCCCTACACCGAGGCGGATCTCCAGGCCCAGATCGACAACGCCGTCGCCTCCAACGGCGAGCGCGGCCAACTGGCCCTCGCCGACGCCAAGGCCTATCTCGACGGCATCAACTCCTACATAGACGCCTCCGACAGCGGCCGGTACTTCCCCGGCGAATACGTCCTGACCGGCCACAAGGACTCCGTCACCAACGCCGGCACCATCGAGCACTTCAAGATCACCGACCTGGTCGCGCTGGGCTCCGTCATCGGCGCCCTGTTCGGCTCCGGAGGCGGCGGCGAGGTCAACAACGCGATCTCCCTGCTGGCCGCCCAGCAGAAGTACGGCGTGGCCGAGGGCACGAAGCTGTGGGAGTCGTTCCGCGAGCGCAACGACCCCGAGGCGGTCCTCACCGTCCACGACAAGAGCTTCCCGTACGCCACGAAACCCGACACCCCCCAGGGCGCGGCCCTGCCCGACGCCGGCTCGGTGGCCGAGGAACAGCTCGTCTACGACCGTACGGGCAGCGCCGCCGGCTCGGCCGCGACCGGCGCCTCCACCACGGCCGCCCGAACCGCCATGACCTCGGCCAAGCGGGGCATGTCCAACGCCCTCGTGGTCGGCGGCGAGCACACCGCGAGCGGTCACCCGGTCGCCGTCTTCGGCCCGCAGACCGGCTACTTCGCCCCCCAGCTGCTCCTGCTCCAGGAGATCCAGGGCCCCGGCATCAGCGCGCGCGGCGCCTCTTTCGCGGGCTTGAGCATGTACGTCGAGCTGGGCCGCGGCCAGGACTACTCGTGGAGCGCCACGACCTCCGGCCAGGACATCATCGACACCTACGCCGTCGAGCTGTGCCAGGACGACTACCACTACCTGTACCGCGGCACCTGCACGGCCATGGACAAGGTCGAGCAGAAGAACGCCTGGAAGCCGACGACCGCCGACAGCACCCCGGCCGGCTCGTACACGATGCGGGTCTGGCGCACCAAGTACGGTCCCGTCACACACCGGGCGACCGTCGGCGGCAAGAAGGTCGCCTACACCACCCTGCGCTCGTCCTACCTGCACGAGGCCGACTCGATCATCGGCTTCCAGATGCTGAACGACCCCGACTACGTCAAGGGGCCCGAGGACTTCCAGAAGGCGGCGCAGCACATCAACTACACCTTCAACTGGTTCTACGCCGACTCCGAGCACACCGCCTACTACAACAGCGGCGACAACCCGGTCCGCGCCACCGGCGTCGACGCGGAGTTCCCGGTCTGGGCGCGGCAGGCGTACGAGTGGCGGGGCTGGAACCCGGCGACCAACACGGCGGACTACACCCCGCCCTCGGCCCACCCCAACTCCATCGACCAGGACTACTACATCTCCTGGAACAACAAGCAGGCCAAGGACTACACGACCGCGCCCTGGGGCGACGGCTCCGTCCACCGCGGCAACCTGCTGGAGAACCGGGTGAAGAAGCTGGTCGCCGCGGGCGGCGTGACCCGGGCGTCGCTGGTCAGGGCGATGGCCGACGCGGGCCTTGCCGACCTGCGCGCCGAGGACGTGCTGCCGGACCTGCTCAAGGTCGTCACCAGCTCCACGGTGACCGACTCCACGGCCGCGGCGGCGGTGAGCAAGCTTCAGACGTGGATCTCGGCGGGCGGCAAGCGCACCGAGACGTCGGCCGGTTCCAAGACGTACGCCAACGCCGACGCGGTCCGCATCCTGGACGCGTGGTGGCCGCTGCTGGTCAAGGCCGAGTTCGAACCGGGTCTCGGCAGCGAGCTGTACGGTGCGATGACCGCCAACCTGCCCATCGACGAGTCCCCGTCGGCCGGGCACGGCCCGACCGGCTCGCACGCCGGCAGCTCCTTCCAGTACGGCTGGTGGAGCTACGTCGACAAGGACATCAGGGCCGTGCTCGGTGAGTCGGTGCAGGGGCCGCTCGACCGCAAGTACTGCGGCGGCGGCAGCCTCAACGCCTGCCGGGACATCCTGATCAGCACCCTGAAGGAGGCGGCCGGCAAGACCGCCGCCCAGGTCTACCCCGGCGACGACCAGTGCTCGGCGGGCGACCAGTGGTGCGCCGACTCGATCGTCCAGCGCACCCTCGGCGGCATCAAGCACAGCAAGATCGGCTGGCAGAACCGGCCGACGTATCAGCAGGTAGTGGAGTTCACCTCACACAGGTGACAGGTGACAGGTGACAGGTGACAGGTGACAGGTGAGGTGAGTGGCTGGCGGTGGGTCAGTGGATACGGCCCGCCGCCAGCACCATCTGTGCCAGTTCCCGGTGCACGATGTCGCTGTGCGCCCCCGCCGGCGGCCCGCCCCGCTTGACCACCGTCGCCGTGTCGACGTTCACGCACCCCGACGCCGGCAGCGTCGCTCTCAGCGCGTCGGCCAGCTTGTACGACTTCGTTCCCGGCACCGCCTGCACCCCGTCGTGCCCCATCGCACCCCACTTGGCGCCCAGCATCCGGCCGATGTCCAGGGACGTCACCCCTCGCGCGTCCCCCGCCATGCGGGAGGCCAGCGGATACATCGTGGACAGGGCCGAGTCGTGCCGTGAGTAGCAGCACACCAGAGGGCCGTCGACACGGTTGTGCTGGCCCTCCAGTACACCGCCCGAGCGGGCGTCGTGCGGCAGCCGGGACGCGAACGCGTAGTGCGAGAAGGCACCCTGAAGCAGCGTCACGGACTTCACCGTGCGCACTCCCTTCGGCAGTCCGCGCAGCGCGAACGACACCAGCCGTGCGCCGAAACTGTGCCCGACGAGGTGCACCCGCATCTGGGGCGCCCGCTCGGCCAGTTGCCCGACCACCCGGCCGAGCCCGCGCTCACCGACCGTCCCCGCGCGCCGCTTCATCGCGTAGTACGTCGCCTGCCGCAGCAGCTCGTGGGCGCCGTCCCAGGGGTTCGGCAACGAGAAGGAGGCCGCGCCGCTCGGGTCCGGGTCCGGTGCATCGTCCGGTGCGCCGTCCGGTGCTTCGAGCAGCGTCAGCGCCTGCGCGAACTCCTCGCACAGGGCCGCCGTGGAGCCCGAGAACATGTCCGGCGCGTCCTGCGGCACCCCCTCGCACAGCGTGTCCGCCGCGAACAGCACCTGCGGCCCCGGCGGCACGATGTCCACCAGCATCCGCACCAGCCGTCCGAACTCCTCCAACTCACTCTCCTCACGCGGCTGTTGATCCAGCATCCGCGCGATCTGGTCGATCACGGTCGCCCGCCCCGGGAACGTCTCAAGCAGGGCGTGCCGGGTGTCCTTGTCGAGCGCCGGGCGAGGGGGCATCTCGGCCGCCACCGCCCGCGGAAAGTCCGGGATCGGCTCGTCCGAGAACCGCATCGACGGCCACACCACACCCACGTACCCGATCCGCGCCTCGGGCGCGAGCTGCGGGATCGGCGCGAAGAAGCGGTCGTAGAGCCTGGTCGCGCCCGAGCGGTCGTTGTTCCAGCCGTGCGCGAAGACGATCAGATCGCGTACCTGGTGCTGAGCCACCCCGGCCAGCAGCCGGTCCCGCTTCCCGGCGTCCGGATCCCCGTCCGCATCGAAAGTCAGCTCCCAGTAGGGAGTCACGCTCACTGCCGGATTCGCCATGCCAGGCCCCCTCGTCCCCCGAAGTGGTGCGATACGGGCGCATCGTCCTGCTAGCGGGCAGGAATGGCCATACGTCGTCACTCATCAGAGGCACACAAGGGGGGCGCTCATTTGTACAGCAGGTACTCCTTGCGCATCCGCCGGAACGCCGCGAGCTCCTGCTGCCAGCCCGCGACCACCTCGTCGGTGCTCGCGCCCGCGTCGATCGTCGTGCGGACGAGGGTGGACCCGGTGAGCTTGTCGATCCAGTTGTCGGAGCGCCAGGCGAAGCCGCTCCAGGCCTTCTTGGCGGTCACCAGCAGGGCGATACCGGTGCGGACGGGGTCGTAGGCGGCGCGGTCGTGGACGTGGATCTGGACACCGCCGATGGTCTTGCCCTGGAACTTGGAGAAGGTGGGCGCGAAGTACGCCTCCCGGAAGTGCACGCCTGGCAGGCCGAGCTCATTGGCCGCCGCCGCCCAGCGGCCGTCGATGCCTTCCGCGCCGAGCAGTTCGAAGGGGCGGGTGGTGCCGCGGCCCTCCGAGAGGTTCGTGCCCTCGAAGAGACAGGTCCCGGAGTAGACGAGGGCGGTGTCCGGGGTGGGCATGTTCGGGCTCGGCGGCACCCAGGGCAGGCCCCAGGCGTCGTAGAACTCGGACCGCTTCCAGCCCGTCATCCGTACGGTCTCCAGGGGGACCGGGGTGGTCAGGAACTCCGCGTTGAACAGTCGTGCCAGCTCGGCGACCGTCATGCCGTGCGCCTGGGATATGGGCTGGCGGCCCACGAAGGTGGCGAACTCCTTGTGCAGGACCGGGCCTTGGGCCGCTCGTCCGGTGACCGGGTTCGGGCGGTCCAGTACGACGAAGCGTTTGGCTGCCAGCTGGGCCGCCTCCATGCAGTCGTAGAGGGTCCAGATGTAGGTGTAGAAGCGGGCGCCCACGTCCTGGATGTCGAAGACGACGGTGTCGACGCCGGAGGTGGTGAAGATGTCGGCGAGGGGGCGGCCGCTCTTCAGGTACGTGTCGTAGACCGGCAGGCCCGTCGCCGGGTCGTCGTAGCGGCCTTCCGAGCCGCCTGCCTGGGCGGTGCCTCTGAAGCCGTGTTCGGGGCCGAAGACGGCGGTCAGGTTCACGCGGTCGTCCGCGTGCATGACGTCGACGATGTGGCGGACGTCTCGGGTCACTCCGGTGGGGTTGGTGACGATTCCGACGCGTCGGCCGCTGAGGGTTTTGTAACCGTCTGCCGCGAGCCGCTCGAAGCCGGTTCGCAAGGTTCCGTGGCGCTCGGATGCCGAAGCTGATGAAGGAAGGGCTGCTGCTGCCGTTGTCGCTGCGAGGAGGGCTCGTCTGGATAGGCGCATGGGGGGCACGGTATTGCTCCCGCAGGTTGTGGGAAAGGTGCCGGTGGGTCGTGGCTTGTCGCGCAGTTCCCCGCGCCCCTTGAGGGCGTTGCAGTCACCCTTCCTTGTTACATACCGACCGGTTAGTCTGGGCCTCGCAAGGGAGCCGCAGTCGAAGGAGATCGATGGTGGAAGCCGTTCAAGGTGCCGGAGTCGTCGTTACCGGGGCTGGGGGTGGCATCGGGGCGGCTCTTGCGCGGCGCTTTGCCGCTGAGGGGGCTCGGGTCGTCGTCAATGATCTGGATGCCGGGAAGGCAGAGGCGGTCGCCGGTGAGATCGGTGGGATCGCCGTTCCCGGTGACGCCTCCGCCGTTGTCGGTGAGGCCCGGGACGCGCTCGGTGGTGTGGTCGACGTGTACTGCGCCAACGCCGGCGTCGCCTTCGGTGACGACGGGGCGGGGCAGACGGTCGACGAGAAGGCGTGGGCGACGTCCTGGGACGTCAATGTCATGGCACATGTGCGTGCCGCCAATGAGCTGCTTCCGGCCTGGCTGGAGCGAGGCAGCGGGCGGTTCGTGTCGACCGTGTCCGCCGCCGGGCTGCTCACCATGATCGGTGCCGCGCCCTACGCCGTCACCAAGCACGGTGCCTACGCCTTCGCCGAGTATCTGTCGCTGACCTACCGGCACCGTGGGATCAAGGTGCACGCCATCTGTCCGCAGGGCGTGCGCACCGACATGCTGGACGCCACCGGCAGCGCCGGGGACCTGGTGCTGAAGCCCACCGCCATCGCGCCGGAGGATGTGGCGGACGCCCTGTTCAAGGGCATGGAGGAGGACCGCTTCCTGATCCTCCCGCACCCCGACGTCGCCGGTTACTACCAGGCGCGGGCCGCCGAGCCCGACCGCTGGCTGGGCAACATGAACCACCTCCAGCAGAAGTGGGAGGCGAACCGGTGACCGACGCCCCCGCCTCCCGTTACGCGGCCAAGCCCTGGCTCGCGCTGCTCAGCGACGCCCAGCGCGCCTCCATCGACCCCGCCGACTCCCTCGTGCACGCCCTGCGCCGGGCCGCCGCCGAGACCCCGGACCGTGTCTTCCTCGCCTACTTCGACGGCCGCCTGACCTACCGCGAGGTCGACGAGCTCAGCGACTCCGTCGCCGGGCACCTCGCCGCCCGCGGTCTGGAGCGCGGCGACCGCGTGGCGATCCTGCTGCAGAACTCCCCGCACTTCGTGCTCGCCCTGCTCGGCGCCTGGAAGGCGGGGGCGGTCGTCGTGCCCGTCAACCCGATGTACAAGTCGGGCGAGGTCGCGCATGTCCTGCGGGACGGCGAGGTGGCCGCGCTGATCTGCTCCGACCGGGCCTGGGAGTCGTATCTGCGCGAGACGGCGGCCGACTCGCCGGTGCGGATCGTGCTCACCGGATGCGAGTTGGACTTCCAAACTCGCAGTGACGCGCGCGTACTGAGCTTCGAGCGGCTGCCGCAGGCCGGTGACGCCGACGATCTGACGGCCGTCGCCCGTGCCGGGTACAAGGCTCCCGAGGGCCGTGACGCCGGCCCGTCCGACATCGCGCTGATCAGCTACACCTCGGGCACCAGCGGCACCCCCAAGGGCGCCACCAACACGCACGGCAACATCATGTACAACGCCGAGCGGCAGGCGACCGGCCTTGAACTGCCCGAGGCGCCCGTCTACTTCGCGCTGGCGCCCCTGTTCCACATCACCGGTATGGTCTGCCAGCTCGGTGCCTGCCTGGACAGCGCGGGGACGCTGGTGCTGGCGTACCGGTTCGAGGCGGGCGTCGTGCTCGACGCGTTCGCCGAGCACGGGCCGCACTACACGGTCGGCCCGTCGACCGCCTTCATGGCGCTGGCCGCCCACCCGGACGTCACCCGCGACCACTTCGCCTCCTTCCGGATGATCTCCTCGGGCGGCGCCCCGCTGCCGCCCGCCCTGGTCGAGAAGTTCCGGGCCGGCTTCGGGCCGTACATCCGCAACGGGTACGGGCTGACGGAGTGCACCGCCCCCTGCGCCTCCGTACCGCCCGGCCTGGAGGCTCCCGTCGACCCGGTCTCCGGCACGCTCGCCGTCGGGCTGCCCGGCCCCGAGACCGTCGTACGGATCGTCGACGACCAGGGCGCCGAGGTGCCCTTCGGGGAGCAGGGCGAGATCGTCGTACGCGGGCCGCAGGTCGTCCCGGGCTACTGGCGGCGCCCCGACGCCACCGCCGAGACCTTCCCGGACGGCGAGCTGCGCACCGGTGACATCGGGTTCATGGACGAACAGGGCTGGCTGTACGTCGTCGACCGCAAGAAGGACATGATCAACGCGTCCGGCTTCAAGGTGTGGCCGCGCGAGGTCGAGGACGTGCTCTACACCCACCCCGCGGTGCGCGAGGCGGCCGTCGTGGGCGTGCCCGACGGGTACCGCGGGGAGACCGTCAAGGCGTACATCAGCCTCCGTCCGGGTGCGGAAACGGACCCCGACGCACTCGCCGAGTACTGCCGGGAGAGACTGGCCGCCTACAAATATCCGCGGCAGGTGGAGGTCCTGCCCGACTTGCCCAAGACGGCGAGTGGGAAGATCCTCCGTCGGGAACTTCGTTCCCGTGCGAACGACGGCTAGACGGCAGACGGCGACACGGCAAGCGGAACATCTCGGAAGGGCAGGTGGCGGCACAGTGGCCAGGACGACGGACGGTGACGGTACGCCCGTCCCGCAGCGGCTGCTCGCCGCCGCCACCCGGCTCTTCGCCGAGCGGGGATACGACCGCACCTCGGTGCAGGAGATCGTCGAGGCGGCCGGCGTCACCAAGGGGGCGCTGTACCACTACTTCGGCTCCAAGGACGACCTCCTGCACGAGGTGTACGCGCGTGTGCTGCGCGTTCAGCAGGAGCGGCTCGACGCGTTCGCGGGCGCCGACGAGCCCATCGAGAAGCGGCTCAGAGGCGCGGCCGCCGACGTCGTCGTCACGACCATCGAGAACCTCGACGACGCGATGATCTTCTTCCGCTCGATGCACCATCTGAGCCCGGAGAAGAACAAGCAGGTGCGCGCCGAGCGCCGGCGCTACCACGAACGCTTCCGTGCGCTCGTGGAAGAGGGCCAGGAGTCGGGCGTCTTCTCCAAGGCGACCCCGGCCGACCTGGTGGTGGACTACCACTTCGGCTCCGTCCACCATCTGTCGACCTGGTACCGCCCCGACGGTCCGATGACCCCCCAGCAGGTCGCCGACCACCTGGCCGACCTGCTGCTGCGCGCACTGCGTCCCTGAAGGCGTACTCAACAGGCGCATGTGCGAGGCGCATGCGTGAGGCGCATGGGTAAGGGGCGACCGCTATTGCGGCCGCCCCTTACATACGTCCAGTTACAGGTACTTCTTCAACTCCCGCCTCGCCAGCGACCGCTGGTGCACCTCGTCCGGGCCGTCGGCGATCATCAGCGTCCGCGCCGAGGCGTACAGCTCGGCCAGCGGGAAGTCCTGGCTCACGCCACCCGCGCCGTGCAGCTGGATCGCGCGGTCGAGGATGTCGACCACCGCACGCGGCGTGGCGATCTTGATGGCCTGGATCTCGGTGTGGGCGCCCTTGTTGCCGACGGTGTCCATCAGCCAGGCCGTCTTCAGCACCAGCAGGCGCAGCTGCTCGACCGTCACGCGCGCGTCGGCGATCCAGTTGTGCACCACGCCCTGCTGGGCCAGCGCCTTGCCGAACGCGGTACGGGACGCGGCCCGGCGGCACATCAGCTCGATCGCCCGCTCGGCCATGCCGATCAGCCGCATGCAGTGGTGGATCCGGCCCGGACCGAGCCGCGCCTGCGCGATGGCGAAGCCGCCGCCCTCCTCGCCGATGAGGTTGGCCGCCGGCACGCGCGCGTGGTCGAAGATCACCTCGGCGTGGCCGCCGTGGGAGTGGTCCTCGTAGCCGAAGACCTGCATCGCGCGCTTGACCGTGACCCCCGGGGTGTCGCGGGGGACCAGGATCATGGACTGCTGGCGGCGGATGTCGGCGCCGTCCGGGTCCGTCTTGCCCATCACGATGAAGATCTTGCAGTCCGGGTTCATCGCCCCGGAGATGTACCACTTGCGGCCGGTGATGACGTACTCGTCGCCGTCCCGCTCGATGTACGTCGTGATGTTGGTGGCGTCCGAGGAGGCCACGTCCGGCTCGGTCATCGCGAACGCCGAGCGGATCTCACCGGCGAGCAGCGGCTCCAGCCACTGCTTCTTCTGCTGCTCGTCGGCGAACTGGGTCAGCACCTCCATGTTCCCGGTGTCGGGCGCCGCGCAGTTCGTCGCGGTGGGCGCCAGATGCGGGGAGCGGCCGGTGATCTCGGCCAGCGGGGCGTACTGGAGGTTGGTGAGCCCGGCGCCGTACTCGGCGTCGGGGAGGAAGAGGTTCCACAGGCCCTGCCTGCGCGCCTCCGCCTTCAGCTCCCCGACCACGGCCGGCGTGTCCCACGGGGACGCGAGCGCGGCCCGCTGCTCCTCCGCGACCGCCTCGGCCGGATAGACGTACTCGTCCATGAAGGCCAGCAGCTTGGCCCGCAGTTCCTCGGTGCGTGCGTCGAACGCGAAGTCCATGGCGGATCAGCCTTCCTGGAGGGTGGTGAGGCCGTGCTCGATGAAGACCGGGACCAGGTCGCCGATGCGGTCGAAGCCGCGGCCCACCGTCTGGCCCAGCGTGTAGCGGTAGTGGATGCCCTCCAGGATCACCGCGAGCTTGAACCAGGCGAACGCCGTGTACCAGGAGACCGCGGAGACGTCGCGCCCGGAGCGTTCGGCGTACCGCTGGATCAGTTCGGCGGGCGCGGGGTGCCCGGGTGCCTGGGCGGTCGTGGAGACCGGCGAGTTCGGCATGCTCAGCGGCATGCTGTACATCACCAGCAGCCCCAGGTCGGTCAGCGGGTCGCCGAGCGTCGACATCTCCCAGTCGAGGATCGCCTTGATCTTGTCGTCGTCCCCGATGAGCACGTTGTCGAGCCGGTAGTCGCCGTGCACGACGGCCGGTGCGGGCGAGGCCGGCAGTTGCCGTCCGAGCGTCGCGTGCAGCTCGTCGATGCCGGCGAGCTCGCGGTTGCGGGAGGCGTCCAGCTGCTTGCCCCAGCGGCGCAGCTGGCGGTCCAGGAAGCCCTCGGGGCGGCCGAAGTCCGCGAGGCCCACCGACGCGGGGTCCACGGCGTGCAGCTCGACGAGGGTGTCCACGAGCCCCAGCACCGCGTCCCGGGTGCGCTCCGGGCCGAGCGGGGCCAGCTGGTCGGCGGTGCGGTACGGGGTGCCCTCGACGAACTCCATGACGTAGAACGGCGCCCCGAGCACCTCCTCGTCCTCGCACAGCAGCACCGGCCGCGGCACCGGCACGCTCGTCGGGTGCAGGGCGCTGATCACCCGGTGCTCGCGCTTCATGTCGTGCGCCGTGGCGAGGACATGGCCGAGCGGGGGGCGCCGTACGACCCACTTCGAGGTGCCGTCGGAGACCGCGTAGGTGAGGTTCGACCGTCCACCCTCGATCAGCCGTCCGGTCAGCGGACCCTGCGCCAGACCGGGCTGCTCGCGCCCGAGCAGGCCGCGCAGCCGTTCGAGATCGAGTCCGGGCGGATGGTCGGTGCTCATACAGCGCTCCTAAGGGCAGGTGAACGGACCTGACTCATGATGCCGACCAGTCGGTATGTAGTCCAGTGGAGGAGCCGAACGTGATCGGGGCCACCATAGGCCGACAGCTCCCCGCGCCGGACGCCGGGGAGCTGTCGGAGGTGTCTTCTCGGCCAGTACGCCGAACTGGCGGGGCAGGTGAGGTCGGTGCGACCGATGGGCTCAGTGGTCGTCCCAGTGGCCGTCGTGGGCGGCGTGCCGGTGGCCGTCGTGGAGGTAGTCGACGTGGTCGCCGTGCAGGACGCTCTCGTGACCGCAGTCGGCGCCGTGCTGATGGCTGTGGCCCTCGTGTGCCACATGCCCGTCCGTCTCGCACTCGTCCCAGTGACCGGAGTGCTCACGGTGGAGGTGACCGTCGTGCGCGTAGTCGGTGTGGTCGCCGTGCGGCACCGCGGTGTGTCCGCAGGCGGGGCCGTGGGCGTGCGTGTGGGCGGGGTGTTCCACGTGCAGGGTCGTCATGGTGCTCACCTTCGGGGCGGGTTTGTGACGTCGACAGGCTGCCACGCGAACGGCGCATATCGGGTCATTCGGCTTGCGTGGCGCCCCGCCACCCCAGAGGGTCGGATCCATGAAGGGCATCAGCTACTCACGCTACGGCGGCCCCGACGAGCTCGCCTACGGGGATGTGCAGGACCCGCGGGTCGGGCCCGACTCGGTGCTGGTCAAAGTGCGGGCGGCGGCGGTCAACCCGGTCGACTGGAAGTGCCGCGAGGGCCACATGGACCGGATGCTGGAAGCGGCCTTTCCGGTGGTCCCCGGGTGGGATGTCTCCGGCGTCGTCGTCCAGCCGGGAGTGTCCGTCACGGAGTTCGCCGTCGGCGACGAGGTCATCGGCTACGTACGCGAGGACTTCCTCTCCCGCGGCACCTTCGCCGAGTACGTCGCGGCCCCCGTGCGCACCCTCGCCCGCAAGCCCCGCAACCTCACCTGGGAGGAGGCGGCCGGACTGCCGCTGGTGGGGCTGACCGCCTACCAGGTGCTGCTCAAGGTGCTCCGGGTCAAGCGTGACGAGACCGTCCTCGTGCACGCCGCGGCCGGCGGGGTGGGCTCGATCGCCGTCCAGCTCGCCCGTCATCTGGGCGCCCGTGTCATCGGTACGGCGAGTGCGCACAACCACGACTTCGTACGCGGCCTAGGCGGCGAACCCGTCGAGTACGGGGACGGCCTGGTCGAGCGGGTGCGCGGGCTGGCGCCCGAGGGTGTGGACGCGGCGCTCGACACGGTCGGCGGCGAAGCGCTGAAGGCCTCCGCCAACCTGCTGGCGCCCGAGGGGCGGCTGGTGTCGATCGCCGACCCGGACGTCTTCGACTACGGCGGCCGCTACTACTTCGTCCGCCCCGACACGGAGGACCTGCTGCGGTTGTCCGAGCTGGCGGAGGAGGGGGTGGTGTCCGTGCACGTCTCGGAGACGTTCCCGCTGGAACAGGCGGCCGACGCCCACCGGCTCAACCAGGAGGGCCGCACGCGCGGCAAGATCGTGGTGACGGTGGACTGGGCCGCGGAGGAGGCGGCGGCGCCGGAGGGGCTGTGGCAGGGCTCGGAGTAGCCGCCCCGGCCCGGGACTGAGCCGGTCGCGGGGGGGGCGCGGGGGTCGCGATGGCCTGGCGGTCGGGGCGGTCGGGGCGGTCGTCCTCAGGCCAGGAGATCAGAAGACGAGGGCGGCGGCGCACACGGCCAGCGCCACGGTGAGCAGGACGGTGGCCGTCGCATACCGGGGCGCGAGCGCCGCGGGCTCGGCCGAGGCGGACAGGACCCGGATCCGGCGGTGCGCGAGCGCCAGGAAACCCAGCCACAGCCCGCAGCACAGGGCGCAGACGATGCCTCCGACCACCGAGAACCCGCCGTGCAGCGCCGTCTTCATGGCGAGTATGGCGGCCACGGTGCCGGACAGTGTCGTACGACGCCACGCCAGCCGCGTCCGCTCGGGCTGCAGCCCCGGATCCCGCACCGGCCCGACGGCCGCCCCGGCGCTCACCCCTCCCACCCCACGAGTACGACGACGACCATCCCGACGGCCACCACCGCGACCACCAGACTCAGCACCGCCGGGAACCGCGACACCGGCAGATCCTCGCCCCGGCGCATCGCCCGCTCGCAGCGCACCCAGTGATTGACCGCGCGCAACGAGCACAGCACGCCCGCCGCCAGCAGCGCGAGCGCCAGCCCGACCCGCCAGCCCCAACGCAGGTCCGGCAGGAACTGGTCCACCGCGAAACCGCCGCCGATGAGCGCGAGCGCGGTCCGCAGCCAGGCCAGGAAGGTGCGCTCGTTCGCCAGCGAGAACCGGTAGTCGGGGGTGCCGCCCTCCTGCCGGATCTGCTGCGGTTCGAACCACAGCCGGACGTTTCGTACGAACTCGATCACATGAACGACCCTATCCGGGCGGTTGCCGGGGGGCGCTGCCGGTGCCGCCCACCA
The DNA here is from genome assembly GCA_013362785.1 of Streptomyces sp. Lineage (GTDB taxonomy): Bacteria > Actinomycetota > Actinomycetes > Streptomycetales > Streptomycetaceae > Streptomyces. The sequence goes on from JABFVM010000188.1 coordinate 25,312, forward strand.
GGGTTCGGTCGGCCGGAGGGCGAGCCGCTGGACGAGCCGCTGGACGAGCCGGTTCGGTCAGCCGCTGGACGATCCAGCCGCCCGGTACGCCCTGAGCCGCTCGTACGCCGCCAGCCCGTCCGGCACCCACGCCCACTGCGGCAGCCGGCGCTCCACCTCGGCCTCGGACAGGAAGTCGTGCCAGGCGACCTCCTCCGCCTGAGGGCTCACCGGCAGCTCGCAGCGCACCTCGTACACCGCCGACCACCAGGTCTGCCCGGCGCCGTCGTCGTACAGGAACTTGAAGAGGAAGGCGGGGCGGGGGAGGCCGGTCACGCCCAGTTCCTCCTCGGCCTCGCGCAGCGCGGCGTCGTCGTACGACTCGCCCGCGCCGACCACTCCGCCGACGAACATGTCGTAGCGCGAGGGGAACACCAGCTTGGTGGGTGTGCGGCGGTGGACGAAGAGGCGGTCCCGCGCGTCCCGGGCCTCGATGAAGACGCAGCGGTGGCGCAGCCCCTGGGCGTACGCCTCGCCGCGCGGGGACTGTCCGATGACCTGGTCGTCCTCATCGACGATGTCGAGGATCTCGTCAGCAGAGCTCATGGGGCCATCCAAGCAGGGCGGCCCTCAGGGGCGGGGTGTGCGAGGTCGGGGCGCTCGGTGCCAGGTGTCCTAGCCAGGTGTCCTGGCTCAGGTGTCTGGGTCAGGTGTCCTGGGTCAGGTGTGCCGGCTCAGGGCGTCTGGAGAGCGGCGGCCGGTCGCCGAGGCTGTGTCACGCCGCACGGCATCGCCGAATGCGTGCCGAGCAGGATGATGCCCACCACGATCCCGGCGAGGCCCGCCGCCTCCCAGGCCAGCGCGCCCGCGTCGGTGCGCAGCCGGTCGCCGAGGAAGCCCACGCCGCAGGCGATGCCGGCCAGCGGCTGGGCGGCGGTCAGGGCGGGCAGGGACATCCGCAGGGACGCCGTCTCGAACGCGCTCTGCACCAGGACCAGCCCGGTCAGGCCGAGCGCCACCACGGCGTACGGCTGCCAGCCGGTCAGGACCTCCGCGATGCCGCCCTCGGCGAAACGCTGCCCGGTCACCCGGGTGAGCGCGTCCTGCACGCCGTAGAGGAGACCGGCGGCCGTCGCCAGCAGGGCCGGGCCCGAGCTGAGCCGGGAGCGCTTGGCGTACCCGGTGAGCAGCAGGGCCACTCCGATCATGACGCCGATGATCAGCCAGTGCCGGAGCGGGTTGTCGGTGGCCGTGCCGCCGGTCGGCTGCCCGGCGACGATGAACGCCGTCACACCGCCCGCGAGCAGTGCGAGGCCGGTCCAGCCCTGGCGGCCCAGGGGCTGCTTGGTCTGGCGGCGGGAGAGCATCAGCGCGAACAGCAGGTTCGTCGCGAGCAGGGGTTCCACCAGGGAGATCTCGCCCTGGCCCAGCGCCATCGCGCCGAGCGCCATGCCGACCACCATCAGGCCGATGCCGCCCAGCCAGCACGGCACCTTCATCAGGTCGAGGAGGATCCGGGGCGAGAGGAAGTCGCTCAGCGGGGCCCGCCGGGCCGCGTTCTGCTGGAGGACGAAGCCGAAGCCCAGGCAGCACGCAGCCGTGACGGCGAGTATCAGGATCTGGAGCGACACGCTGCGTACCTCGATCATCCTGCCGGGGGAAGGGGACGGGGTGCGTAAAGGCCGACTGTAGCGGCCCTGAGCCCGGCATGCGCGGCCCTCCATCGTCGGGGTGCCCGACCCGGCGGCGCCATGACGTACGCCACACAGTTCGAACAAATCCGACATTACGGTCAGGTTGAATGCCTCAACTGTCCCACCAGTAACGCGAGTTGACGCGTGTAACGCCCCGATGGCCCTTGACGTGAACCATTGGCTGCGGGTTTGCTGTGCGTGATCGTTCGATGACCGTTTCGATGACTGTCCCCACACTTCCCCCCACAGAACCCAAAACGGTGTCCCCACCTCCGCCACCCCTCGGCCGCGCCCGGAAGCGTGCAACCCACACCTTCGACCCGGCCCTCGACGACGCCGAGCTCACCGCCGCCCGCACCGCGCTGGCCCAGGGCCGGTGGCAGACGGCCCGCTCGCTGCTCGCCCGCACCGGCGACGACTGGGACCGCCGAGGGCACCGCGTCACCGTCCTCGCCCGGGAGCCGTACTGCGCCTCCTGGACCCGCGACTGGCTGCTCGCCGAACCCGATTCCGCCGACGCCGCCGTCCTGCTCGCCCTCGCCCAGGTGCGGCGGGCCCTGCGCGGCAAGGAGAAACCGGTCCGCGCCCGTGAGTCCTGCCGCACCGCCGCCGAGCTCGCACCGGCCGACCCCACTCCCTGGCTCGGCCTGCTCATGCTGGAGAGCGCGGTGGGCGCCGAGCAGGAGGTGCGCAGCCTCTTCGCCGAGGTCCGCGCCCGGTACGCCGACCATCACCACGCCCACCACCTGATGGTCGCGAGACTCGCCGAGCACCGGTCGGGCACCGGCCCCGACCCGCTCCACGAGGTCTACGACTTCGCCAACGCCGCCGCCGAGCACGCCCCCGCCGACTCCCCGCTCGCCATCCTCCCGGTCATCGCCCACGCCGAGCGCTACCGCGTCCTCGCGGCGGCCGGACACGAACCTCGTGACGCCGCCGCCTCCGGGCACTGGACCGGACGCCGGGCCCGGCAGGTGATGCGGGCCGCCTTCGACTGGTGGCTGGAGTGGGAGCAGGAAGGCCACCCGCGCCGCCTGATCGACCTGAACTTCCTCGCCCACGCCAAGGTCTGCGAGGGCCGCGGCGCCGAGGCCGCCGCCCTGTTCCACCGCATCGGCGACCACGCCACCCCGTCGCCGTGGTCGTACCCGGACCACGACGCCTACTCCGTCTTTCGCGCGGCCCGCGACACCGCACTGGGCACGACGTGACGGCACCGTCGCGACGCAACAGCACCGACCCGACCCGCATGCCCGACCCAGCACCCCAACCCTGCATCCCCCCTCACCCCCACCCCCCTCACCCCCCGACAAAGGACGGTCTCTCATGACGACGGGCAGTTCCAGTACGAGCAGAGTCTCCGCGGGCGGCGGAGGGATCAGTACGTTCAAGGGCGAGGACCGCGCGCTGCGCGCCGACCGGCTGGGTGCCACGGGCCTGCTGCTGTCGGTGCTCGCCGCCACCGCCCCTCTGATGGTCGTCGCGGGTGTCATGCCCACGACCTTCGGGGTGATGGGTGTCCTCGGCCAGCCGCTGCTCTTCGTGATCCTCGGCCTCGTCCTCGCCCTGTTCAGCGTCGGGTACGCCGAGATGAGCCGGCACGTCCACAATGCGGGCGCCTTCTACGCGTACATCTCCCGCGGACTCGGCGGCACGGCCGGCGCCGGCGCCGCGATGGTCGCGCTGGTCGCCTACAGCTCCCTCCAGGTCGGCATCTACGGCATCTTCGGCTTCGAGGTCTCCGGCCTGTTCGCCACCTACCTGGACACGGAGGTCGCCTGGTGGATACCGGCGCTCCTCGCCGTACTCCTCGTCGGCGCCCTCGGCTGGCTCAAGATCGACCTCAACGCGCGCGTGCTCGGCGTACTGCTGATCATCGAGGTCGCCCTCGTCGTCATCTTCGACGTCGCCGCGATCGCCGACCCCGGCAAGGAGGGCCTGTCGCTGCACGCCTTCAACCCGGACACCCTCACCGGCGCGGGCATCGGCACCGCCCTGTGCTTCTGCGTCGCCGCCTTCCTCGGCTTCGAGCAGGCGCCCGTCTACGCCGAGGAGACCAGCCGCCCGCATGTCCTCGTGCCCCGAGTGATGTTCCTGGCCATCGGCGGCATCGCGGTGTTCTACACGATCAGCTGCTGGGCGTACACCGTCGCCGCCGGCCCTTCGGCGGTCGTCGGCACCGCCCAGGAACAGAGCGCCGGCCTGCTGTTCTTCCTCACCGAGGACCTCCTCGGCACCGGCTTCACCGACGTCCTGCACGTGCTCTTCGTGACCGGCATGTTCGCGGCGATGCTCAGCTTCCACAACGTCGTCGCCCGCTACGCCTTCGCCATGGGCCGCGAGGGCCTGCTGCCCGGAACCTTCGGCCGTACCAGCGGAGCGAGCGGCGCCCCCGGCACGGGTTCGCTGCTGCAGACCGGGATCTCGATCGTGGTCGTCGCCGTCTTCGCGCTCACCGATGACAAGCCGACCGGCGACCCGACCGCTCCGGTCCTGCACCTGTTCACCTGGATGGGCAGCCTCGGCGCGCTGGGCGTGGCCGCCCTGATGGCCGCCGCCTCGGCCTCGGTCGTCGTCTTCTTCGTCCGCCGTGGGGCCGCGGCCGCCCAGTTCTGGCGGCTGGCCGCCTCCGCGCTCTCCGTCCTCGCGCTGCTGTTCATCGTCGTCTACACCGTCAAGGACTTCGACGTCCTGATCGGGGCGGGCCCGGGCTCCGCCCTGAGCTGGGCGCTGCCCGCCGTGATGGCCCTCGCCCTGGCCGTCGGCCTGGTCCAGGGCCTGCTCCTGCGCTCCCGCGCCCCCGAGCGGCACGCCCGCATCGGGCTCGGCAACGAGGCGTTCCAGCTGGACAAGGCGGCTCGCAGCGAACCCTGAGCGCCGGGTGAGAAGTGGTTACGGAACTCTGACGGGTACCCGCGATCCCTGGTCCGGAGGGGGACGCGGGTGCTCGAATGAGTAGGTGAACCCGGAACACCCCGAAGAGCAGCAGGGCAAACCCATCGGCCGCCGCGTCCTCCTCGGCACCCTCGGCCTGGGCGCCCTCGGCGTGGTCACCGCGCCCACCCTGCAACGCGGCCTGGAGTCCTTCCTCGCGAGCGCGTCCGACAAGGACCCCACCGGTCTGACGGACCTGCTGCCCAACGGCGGCGGCTTCCGCTACTACTCGGTGACCTCCTCCGTACCCCGCAAGAGCGCCACCACCTACCGCCTCACCATCGACGGCCTGGTCGACCACCCCCGGACCTACACACTCGCCGACCTGCGCGCCATGCCGCAGACCCGGATGGTGCGCGACGTCCAGTGCGTGACCGGCTGGCGGGTCCCGCACACACCGTTCGAGGGCGTGCGGCTGTCCCGGCTGCTCGACGCCGCCGGGGTGCGCAAGGGCGCCGGGGCGGTGCGCTTCACCTGCTTCGACGGCGCGTACACCGAGAGCCTCACCCTCGACCAGGCCCGCCGCGCGGACGTCCTCGTCGCCCTGCGCATGCAGGACAAGGACCTCGGCCACGCCCACGGCGGCCCGGTCCGCCTCTATGTGGCGCCGATGTACTTCTACAAGTCGGCCAAGTGGCTCTCCGGCATCACCGTCACCGAGGACGTGCGGCCCGGCTACTGGGAGGAACGCGGCTACGACGTCGACGCCTGGGTCGGCCGCTCGAACGGACGCGACGATGAGCCTACGACTTGACGCCCCCGGCCCGGCCACCGGCGTCCGGCGCTTCGGCCGGGCCACCCGCTGGGTGCACCGTACGACGGCCGCGCTGATGGGCGTCTGCGTGGTGACCGCGGCCTGTCTCTACGTCCCGCAGCTCGCCGAACTCGTCGGCCGCCGCGAGCTGGTGGTCCGGGTCCACGAGTGGGCCGGTCTCGCCCTGCCGGTGCCCGTCCTGGCCGGCCTCGCCTCCCGCCTGTTCCGCGCCGACCTGGGCTTCCTCAACCGCTTCGGCCCGCACGACCGCCGCTGGCTGCGCGCCGCCCTGCGCCGGGACAAGCGGCCCTCATCGCGTCCGGCGGGCAAGTTCAACGCCGGGCAGAAGGTCTACGCGGCCTGGATCGCCGGCGCCACGCTGGTGATGCTCGGCACCGGCCTGATGATGTGGTTCACCCACCTCACACCCCTGGTCTGGCGCACCAGCGCGACCTTCGTCCACGACTGGCTGGCCCTCACCATCGGCATCGTTGTGGCGGGCCACATCGGCATGGCACTGGGGGACCCGGAGTCCCGTCGGGGTATGCGGACCGGGGTGGTGAGCCGGGAGTGGGCCGAGCGGGAGCACTCGCTGTGGCGGCACTGAGACGGCGACCGACTCCGTGGAGACGCTGAGCGACGACACCGACGTGGCGTTCGGATCCGGGATCACCTCGGGAGCGGCCACCGTGAACGCGGCGGGCAGGCGGACCTCGGTGCCGGCGTAACGCACGACCACTTCGACCGGGCCCGGCTCCAGCACCGGCACGACGGCTGCCAGCACCAGCGGCACGCCCGATTCCGCATTCGGAGCGGATGCCGGAGCGGGCGCCGGACCGGCCCCCTGACCGGATCCCTGGCCGGACCCCGGAGCAGACACCGGGCCGGACGCCATAGCCACCGGCTGCCCGCCGATGCTCACGCTCCCGGCCCGCAGCAGTTCGGCCCCGTCGAAGTAGGTGTCGGCCAGCTCGATCCCGATCGTGTCACCGGGCTTCGCCGTACCGTCGCCGCCCGTGTCCACCCCGGCGATCCGGTAGCCGCACGCCGGAGTGCCGCCCGACGGGGGCGTCAGCCGCACGATGGCGCCGGGATGCCGTCGGTGGAAGTCGAGCAGCCCGCCCAGCACGGCGTACGCGGCGCGCCCCTTGCAGGAGCCGGCCCCCTCCGCCAGTGCGGCATGGTCCCGTGCCGCCTGCTCCCAGCTGCCGCCGTCGCCCTGCACGGCCAGACATGCGGCGGCCAGGCCGCGCATCAGCGTCCACTCGCCGTCGTCGGCCGGCGTCCGGGGGATCACGCTCAGGGCGTTCCGGCACTTGGCCGGGTCGCGGAGCAGGTCGTACACGCTCGCCGGGTCCGAAGTGCCGTCCAGGTTCGGCGAGTCGGGGCCGGGCGGGAGCCAGGCGGGGGCGTCGAGGAACTTGCGGGTCATGGTGGGGCTGGGGGTGGGAGCCGGGCTCGCACTCGCCGTTCCGTCCCGGGTCGCGCTCGGTGTGGCCGTGGGTGCGGCCGCGCCGATGTGGCCGTCCGCCGACGGTCGTACCGGGGGAGTGGAGCCGCTCGGCGGGCCGGTCGGCAGCCCTCGGGTGCCGTTGGAAGGGCCGGTGGTGACGATGCTGCTTCCGCCGCCCCTGTTGTCCGCCGTGCCACCCCCGTCACCGGTGAAGGCGGCGGCCGCCACCGCCACCGCCCCTACGACGAGCAGCCCCGAGATACGCATCCCGAGGGAAACCGCCATGACGCCCCCCGTTGTTTCCGGCCCCCGAGGGCTGCGGCAGCCTCCGGAGGTTTCCTCATCATCGGGCCGGGGGTGCGGTTGGGGGAAGCGGCTTTAGGTGATCGTCAGGGGGATTTCAGGTACGGGGCGTTTCCTTCTGCCGGCAGCCGCAGTCCCGGCCCGCGGCCCTCACGCCCCGAAATCCAACAGGACCTTGCACGACCGGCTTCGGTCCGCCGCCAGTTCGAAGGCCGACTCCGCCTCCCGTACCGGCACCACCGCACTCACCAGCCCGTCGAACGACCCCTCCGCCGCGAGCAGTTCCAGCGCTTCGTCGAACTCCCCGTCGAACCGGAACGCCCCCCGCACCTCGATCTCCCGGCTCACGACGAGGTTCCCCGCGAACGGGCTCCTCCCCGGCGGCAGCATCCCCAGCTGGACCACGACACCACCGCGCCGCACCAGCCGCAGACAGGTGTCCAGCCCCGCCGCCACACCGGACGCCTCGATCGCCACGTCCACCTCGGAAGGCCACCCGGCGTCATCCGGATCGTCGGCCCGTACGACGGTGTCGGCGCCCGCGATCCGCGCGTACCGCAGGGCCGCGGGCAGCAGGTCCGTCACCGTGACCCGCGCGGCGCCCGCCGCCTTCGCCGCCGCGACCACCAGGCATCCGATCGGACCGGCGCCGGTGACCAGGACATGCCTCCCGGCCACCTCCCCGGCCCGCCGCACGGCGTGCAGGGCGACGGACAGGGGCTCGGCGAGGGCGGCGCGCCGCAGGTCGAGGCCGGGCGGGAGGGGCCGCAACTGGTCGGCGGGGACGGTCAGTCGGGCGGCGAACCCGCCCTGTACGTGCGGGTAGCGGGCCGCGCTGCCGAGGTAGCGGGTGTCGCGGCAGACGTTGCGCCGCCCGTCCGCGCACTCGGGGCAGACCCCGCAGGGCGTCGCAGGGTGCACCGCGACGGCCGTACCGGGAGGCGGCCCGGACGCTCCGGCGCCGTAGGAGACGACCGTCCCGACCACCTCGTGGCCGAGCAGCATCGGCTCCCTCAGCCGGAAGTCGCCGACCCCGCCGTGCCGCCAGTAGTGCAGGTCGGAGCCGCAGACGCCGCCGTAGCGCACGGCGACCAGCGCCTGCCCGGGGCCGGGTGCCCGCGTCGGCACCTCCTCGACCCGCAGGTCGCCCGCACCGTGGATCACACAACCGAGCATCCCCGAGGCCTCCTTCACAGCACGCTGGTCATTCCGCCGTCGACGTACAGCACCTGTCCGCTGACGAAGTCCGCGGCCGGGGAGGCGAGGAACAGCACCCCGCCCACCAGGTCCTCGGTACGGCCCCAGCGGCCGGCCGGGGTGCGGCGGCGCACCCACGCGCTGAACTCCTCGTCCCGGACGAGGGGCCCGGTCAGCTCGGTCTCGATGTAGCCGGGGCCGATGCCGTTGACCTGGACGCCGTACGGGCCCCAGTCCGCGCACATGCCCTTGGTGAGCATCTTCAGCGCGCCCTTGGTGGCGGCGTAGGGCGCGATGCCGGGGCGGACCACCTCGCTCTGCAGGGAGCAGATGTTGACGATCTTTCCGTGGCCGCGTTCCGTCATCCGCCGGGCCGCCTCCCGGCCGACCAGGAAGGCGCTGGTCAGGTTGGTGTCCAGGATGCGGTGCCAGTCGGAGTCGGTGAACTCCAGGAGCGGGGCGCGCAGTTGCATGCCCGCGTTGTTGACCAGGATGTCGAGCGGGCCCACCCGCTCCTCGACGTCCGCGATCCCGGCGGCCACCGAGGCGCTGTCGGTGACGTCGAACACGGCCGTGTGGACGTCGCCGGGCGGTTCGGCGGCCTTGAGTTCGGCGGCGGCCTCGGTGAGGCGTTCGCCGTCCCGTCCGTTGAGGACCACCGTGCAGCCGGCCTCCGCCAGACCGCGGGCGAGCGCGTGGCCGATGCCCCGGCTGGAGCCGGTGACCAGGGCCGTGCGGCCGCCGATGTCGAAGAGGGGGTGAGCCGTCATCGTCGTATCCCTGTCCCGGTGTCGCTAGATGATCAGCGAGAGGAGGAGGACCACACCGCCGGCGACGACCGAGATGATCGTCTCCATGACGGACCAGGTCTTGATGGTCTGGCCGACGTTCAGGCCGAAGTACTCCTTGACCAGCCAGAATCCGGCGTCGTTGACATGGCTGAAGAAGAGCGAGCCGGCGCCGATGGCGAGGACCAGCAGGGCCGCGTGGGTGGTCGACATGTCGGCCGCGAGCGGGGCGACCAGACCGGCCGCCGAGACCGTGGCCACCGTCGCCGAGCCCGTCGCGAGACGGATCGCCACCGCGATCAGCCAGGCCAGCAGCAGTGCCGGGATCGACCAGTCCTCGGAGATTTCGAGGATCATCTGCCCCACGCCCGTGTCGATCAGCGTCTGCTTGAAGCCGCCGCCGGCGCCCACGATCAGCAGGATGCCCGCGATGGGCGCGAGGCTCTTCTCGACCAGCGGCGAGATCCGCTCCTTGCCGAACCCGGCGGGCCTGAGCAGCGTGAAGATGCCGACGAGCACGGAGGCGAGAAGGGCGATCAGCGGCGAGCCGATGACGTCGAAGACCCGCTGGACGGTGTTCTCGGGGTCGTCGATGACGATGTCGACCAGCGCCTTGGAGAGCATCAGGACGACGGGGAGGAGGATCGTGGCCAGCGTGGCCCCGAAGGCGGGCCGCTTCTCCGGGTCCTTGGTCACGCGCTGCGCGGGGTCCTGGGCGGCGCCCCCGATCTCGGCCAGCATCCGCTCGGGAGCCTGGACGTCCACCCAGCGTGCCGCGTACCGCGAGAACACCGGGCCGGCGATGATCACGGTCGGTATCGCGACGAGGACGCCGAGCGCCAGCGTGACACCCAGGTCGGCGCCGATGGCGTCGATCGCGACCAGCGGGCCGGGGTGCGGCGGGACCAGGCCGTGCATGACGGACAGACCGGCCAGTGCCGGGATGCCGATGCGCATCAGCGAGTAGTTGCCGCGCTTGGCGACCATCAGCACGACCGGGATCAGCAGGACGACGCCGACCTCGAAGAAGAGCGGCAGCCCGATCACCGAGGCGATCAGCACCATCGCCCACGGCATCGAACGGCCGCCGGTCCTGGCGAGGATGGTGTCGACGATCTGGTCGGCGCCGCCCGAGTCGGCGAGCATCTTGCCCAGGATCGCGCCGAGGGCGATCAGCACGCCCACGCCGGCGACCGTGGTGCCGAGCCCGGTGGTGAAGCTGGCGATGACCTTGTCGAGCGGCGCCCCGGCGATCGCGCCGAGCGCCAGCGACCCGAGGGTCAGCGACAGGAACGCGTGGAGCTTGAACTTGGTGATGAGCAGGACGATGACGGCGATGCCCGCCAGGACGGCGACGCCCAGCTGAGCGTGGCCGGCCGAGGTGATGGGCTCGACCGTGTCCGCTGCCAGCATCTCGACACTGAGTCTGGTCACGGGGGTTCCCTTGCAGGTACGGGGATGGGGGACGCGTGGGGGATGGTGACTTGGGGAGGGTGCCCGGAGGACTACTGCGGCGAGTCCGTGCCGGGCAGGTCGTTCAGTGCCTTGACGGCCCGTTCGGTGATCTCCTCCGGGCCGCCGGCGACATCCACGGCGACTCCGGCCTCGTCCGACTGGAGCGGCTGGAGGGTGGCGAACTGGGAGTCCAGCAGCGCGGTCGGCATGAAGTGCCCCTGCCGGTGCGACATCCGGTCCTCGACGAGGGCCCGGTCACCGGTGAGGTGCACGAACACGACACCGGGTGCGGCGGCCCGCAACCGGTCCCGGTACGACCGCTTCAGCGCCGAGCAGCTGACCACCCCGCCGAGCCCGGCCCGCCCGTCCGCCCAGGCGCCGATGGCATCGAGCCACGGCCACCTGTCCGTGTCGTCGAGCGGGGTGCCGGCCGACATCTTGGCGATGTTGGCCTGCGGGTGGAAGTCGTCGCCCTCGGCGTACGGGACGCCGAGCCGGGCCGCGAGCAGGGGACCGATGGTGGTCTTGCCGGTGCCCGCGACGCCCATGACCACGACGACATGGGGGGAGTTCATCGCTGCCTCACTGTCTGCTGTCTCCGTCGACACATGGCGTCCGTGGACGCCGACGCAACTGAAACCCATTAGGTACGACGAATTCAAGAGGCTGTGATGAATAAGTCTGACTTTTTGTTCGTGTGATCTGCCCCGTACGCTGAGTGCATGAGCACACCGGGCCGGGGGCTGCACGGCCATGTACTGGAGACCCTCGGTCCCGCGATCGCCGCGGGCGAGTATCCGCCCGGCAGCGTCCTGCGCACGGACGAGCTGGCGCAGCGCTTCGAGGTGTCGCGGTCGGTGATGCGCGAGGCGGTGCGGGTCCTGGAGTCCATGCACCTGGTCGAGTCCCGCCGCCGCGTGGGCGTCACGGTGCGCCCCAAGGCCGAGTGGAACGTCTACGACCCCCAGGTCATCCGCTGGCGTCTGGCGGGCGCCGACCGTCCGCAGCAGCTGCGCTCACTGACCGTGCTGCGCTCGGCGATCGAGCCGGCCGCGGCCGGCCTGGCCGCCAAGCACGCCACCGCCGACCAGTGCGCCGAACTCACCGAGTGCGCCCTCGGCATGGTCGCCAACTCCCGCGGCCATCAGCTGGAGGGCTACCTCGTCCACGACGTCGCCTTCCACCGCGCCATCCTGAACGCCTCCGGCAACGAGATGTTCGCCCGCCTCGGCGACGTGGTCGCCGAGGTCCTCACCGGCCGCACCCACCACGAGATCATGTTCGAGGACCCCGACCCGGCCGCCGTGACCCTCCACGTCCAGGTGGCCGAGGCGGTCCGCGCCGGCGACGCGGTACGGGCGGAACACCTGACCCGCGAGATCACGGTCGGGGCCCTCCAGGAACTGGACATCCTGGCGCCGTAGGCATGATCCGCCGGACGGGCCCTAGCTCGGGAACTCCCCGTCCACGTACACCCAAGCCCCGTCCACCCGCTCGAACCGGCTCCGCTCATGCAGCGAGCCGCCCCGGTAGGACGCCCGGAACTCCACCGTGCCGGTGGTGTGGAACGCCGTGCCGTCGCCCGCCGCGAGGATCTCAAGGCCGGTCCACCGCATCCCCGGATCGAGGTCCAGCCGAGCGGGCCGCGTCCGCGGATGCCAGGTCCGCAGCAGATACGCCGCATCGCCCTTGACGAACGCGCAGTACCGCGACCGCATCAGCGCCTCGGCGGTCGGCGCGGCCGCGGTGCCCGCGTGGAAGCGGCCGCAGCAGTCGCCGTAGGACTTGGACAGCCCGCACGGGCAGGGGCGCGTGGTCATGTCTGCCATTGTGCTAGCCCGCCGCCCGCGTCTCGGCGCCGGGCAGCGGCGGCAGCGTCGCGCCGTACACCCACGCCTCGAACAGCTCGTCCACCGGCTCGGTCGCGAAGCGGGCCACGTGGGAGATGAAGGCCTTGGTCGTCACCGTGCCGTTTCGGTGCTGCGGGCCCCAGTTGCGCAGCATGCGGAAGAAGGCGATGTCGCCCAGCGCGCAGCGCACCGCGTGCAGGACGAGCCCGCCCCGCTCGTAGAGCCGGTCGTCGAACATCGACTTCCGACCTGGATCCGCCAGCCGCAGATCCTGCGGCTGCGACGCCAGCAACCGGTGCGCGATGGCGGCCAGTTGCTGCGCCGTACGCCCGCCCGAGCGCTCCGACCACAGCCACTCCGCGTACTTCGCGAACCCCTCGTTCAGCCAGATGTGCCGCCAGTCCGCGATGGACACGCTGTTGCCGAACCACTGGTGCGCCAGCTCGTGCGCCACCAGCCGCTCCGAACCCCGCGCCCCGTCCACATGGTTGGCGCCGAACAGCGACAACCCCTGTGCCTCGACGGGCACATCGAGTTCCTCCTCGGTCACCACGACCGCGTACTCGTCGAACGGGTACGGCCCGAACAGCTCCTGGAAGACGTCCATCATCTGCGGCTGACGCGCGAAGTCCCGCGAGAAGTCGCCCAGCAGATGCGCCGGGATGTGCCCGTGCTGCGGCACCCCGCCAAGGCCCGGGTCGCCCAGCAGCACCGTCTGGTACTTGCCGATCGACAGGCCGACCAGATAGCTGGACGTCGGCGCCGACTGCTCGTACACCCACGTCGTGGTCGACGCCTTCGTCGTCCGGGTCAGCAGCCGCCCGCCCGCCACCACCGCGTACGCCGACGGCGTGGTGACCGAGATCTGGTACGACGCCTTGTCGGCGGGCCGGTCGTTGCACGGGTACCACGACGGCGCACCGATCGGCTGGCTCGCCACCAGCGCCCCGTCCTCCAGCTCCTCCCAACCGATCCCGCCCCAGGGGCTGTTCACCGGCTTGGGGTTGCCCGACCAGTGCACCTCGACCGTGAAGGCCGCCCCGGCCCGGATCGGCTTGGCGGGGCGCACCCGCAGCCTGCCGCCGCGGTGCGTGTAGTGCGGCTGCCGTCCGTCGAGCCGGACCCGCCCGATCTTGAAGTCGGACAGGTTCAGCACGAACTCGGTGAGCGGCGAGCGCCCCGCGATCGCGTTGATCCGGGCCGTCCCCGACAGCCGGTTCGGGCCCGGGCGGTAGTCCAGCGCGAGCTCGTACCGGTGCACCCGGTATCGCGGGTCGCCGTGCTCCGGGAAGTACGGGTCCGCGCCCGCCGTCTGCTGAACTGCCACTGCTGTCTGTGCTCCCTGCGCCGTACTGCTGCCACTCCGTGCCGGCCCACCGCTCTCCGGCCCCGAGTGGGCCGCGCTCAGGGACGCCATGCCTCGATCGGATTGCCGAGCCAACGGGTGTCGTCGGGGACCGACTCCGCCGCCATGACGAGCGACGCGGGGCCCAGCGTCGTACGGGCCCCGATCGCGCTGCCGGGCAGAACGATCCCGCCAGGACCCAGCGTCGCGCCCTCACGGAGAACAACAGTATCCGTCCGCAAGATCCGGTCGTGGAAGAGGTGCGTCTGGAGGACACAGCCCCGATTCACGGTGGCGGCGTCCTCCAGCGTCACCAGATCGGTCTCGGGCAGCCAGTAACTGTCCACCCAGACGCCCTTCCCGATCCGCGCGCCCAGCCCCCGCAGCCACGCCGTCATCACCGGCGTACCCGGCACCGAACCCGCCAGCCACGGCACGGCCAGCACCTCGACGAACGTGTCGGCCAGCTCATTGCGCCACACGAAGGACGACCACAGCGGATGCTCCCCACTGCGATGCCGCCCCACGAGCAGCCACTTGGCCACGACGGACACCAGCCCCGCCACGAGCCCCGCCCCCAGCAGGACCAGCCCGGACAGCAACGGCGCCCAACCACCCAGCACACACAGCGCCGCCACCGTCAGCACCGCGAGCCCCGCCGAGCAGAACACCGGCACGATCCGGCACAGCTCCACCAGCCCGCGCGCCCACAGCAGCCGCGCCGGCGGATCGTACGTCAGGCTCTGGTCGCCGTCGGCGGCACTGCGGGGCAGCTTCACCGGCGGCAGCCCCAGATACGACGTGCCCTTCTTCGCCTTCTTCGGCGTCGCCGACAGCACCCCGACGAGCCCGCCGTCCGGCACGCTCCGCCCGGGCGCGGTCATCCCCGAGTTCCCGAGGAAGGCCCGCCGCCCGATCTGGGCCCGCCCGATCCGCATCCAGCCACCGCCGAGCTCATACGGCGCGGTCAGTGTGTCGTCCGCCAGGAACGCACCCTCGCCGACCGTGGTCAGACTGGGCAGCGCCAGCACCGTCGACACCTCGGCGCCCTTGCCGATCCGCATCCCGAGCAGCCGCAGCCACACCGGCGTGACCAGCCCGGCGTACAGCGGGAACAGCGTCTCGCGCGAGCGGTCCATCAGCTGCGTGACCGTCCACGCCTGCCAGCCGACCTTGCTGTGCGTCGGATACGTCCCCTCGCGCAGCCCCAGGCTCAGCAGCCGCACCGAGACCAGCAGCAGCACGGCATACGCCAGCCCGAAGGCGAGCGTCGCCGGCACGAGCGCCAGCGCGGCGCCCGCCAGAGGCGCGTCCGGCGTGAAGAACTCCCGGCCCACGAGGAACGCGGCCAGCCCGGCCAGCACGGGAAGCGCGCTGAGCGCGAAGCCCGTGAGCCCGTACATCACCCGCCAGTACGTCCCGCGCCGCGGCCGCTCCTTGGGCCAGTTGCGCTTGGCCTTGCCCAGCTTCACCGCGGGCGCGCCCGCCCACCGCTGACCGGTCGGAACCTGCCCGGTGACCGCCGACCCGGGCGCCACCTCGGCCCGCTTGCCGACCCGGGCACCCGGGAAGAGCATGCTGCGCGTGCCGACGACGGCATGCGCGCCCACCTTCACGGTGCCGATCTCCAGCCGGTCCCCGTCCAGCCAGTACCCGGACAGATCCACCTCGGACTCGACGGCCGCGCCCCGGCCCAGCTTGAGCAGCCCGGTGACCGGCGGCAGCGAGTGCAGGTCGACGTCGGACCCGATCTTGGCGCCCAGCGCCCGCGCGTACCGCTCCAGCCAGGCCCCGGTCAGCGAGGTCGCCCCACTGAACTCGGCGAGCCGCTCGGCGGTCCACAGCCGCATGTGCACACTGCCACCGCGCTCGTACCGTCCGGGCTTCACGCCCTTCAGCAGCAGCCGCGCACCACCGGCGGCCAGCGCCAGCCGCCCCGGCGGGCTGAACAGGGCGAGCGCCCCGACCGCCAGGAGCCACCAGGGCGCCGTCGGCAGCCACGCGTAGCCGGGCAGCAGATTGCCCAGCGCGGCCAGTACGACCGTCCAGCGCAGCCCGAGCACCGTGAACAGCGGAAAGAGAAGCAGAACCTGGATCAGCTGCGCCCGCCTGGGCACCGGCGCGACGATCCGCTCCGCCCCGTCGTCCTGCGTGGACTCCTCCAGCCGCCGGGCCAGCTTGCGCAGCACCGGCTGCTGGTAGATGTCCAGGACGGCCGCGCTCGGATAGCGGGTCCGCAGCCGCGTCGTCAGCTGCGCGGCGGCCAGACTGCCGCCGCCGATCGCGAAGAACTCGTCGGACGCGCTGCTCACCGGGATGCCGAGCACCGCGGTCCACTGCTCGGCCAGCCACGCCTCGGTGCCGTAGAGCTGCTCGGCCGGACCACCGGTCTCCAGCCCCTCCAGGGGCCACGGCAGCGCGTTGCGGTCCACCTTGCCCGAGGTGCGGGTCGGCAGGTCGTCGACCGGCGCGAGCAGCGGCACGAGCGCGGCGGGCAGCTCGGCCCGCAGCTTCTCGACGGCCACGGCCTGGTCCCAGCCGTCCTGCGTGACGACGTACCCGAC
This sequence comes from Streptomyces sp., assembly GCA_013362785.1. GTDB lineage: Bacteria > Actinomycetota > Actinomycetes > Streptomycetales > Streptomycetaceae > Streptomyces. Next base: position 41,628 of record JABFVM010000188.1, read on the forward strand.
GAGCAGCTGATTCCCACTGCGAGCCGTCCGCACGGCCGCGGCCGCACCGGCCACACCCGGCAGCGCCTGCAGCGCGGCATCCACCTCACCGAGCTCGATCCGCCGCCCACCGAGCTTGATCTGCTCGTCGGCCCGCCCGAGGAAGACCAGCCCCTCCGGCTCCGCCTTGACGAGGTCACCACTGCGGTACGCCCGCTCCCAGCCCAGCGACTGAAGCGGCGCGTACTTCTCCGCGTCCTTCTCGGCATCGAGGTACCGGGCCAGCCCGACCCCGCCGATCACCAGCTGCCCGCTGGCGCCCATCGGCACCGGCTCCCCGGCCTCGTCGACGACGGCCAGCTCCCAGCCGTCCAGCGGCAGCCCGATCCGGATCGGCTCCGCACCGCTCATCAGCGCCGCACAGGCCACGACGGTCGCCTCGGTCGGCCCGTACGTGTTCCAGACCTCGCGCCCCTCGGTCACCAGCCGCTGCGCCAGCTCGGGCGGACAGGCCTCACCGCCGAAGATCAGCAGCCGTACGTCGTTGAGGGTCTCCGGCTCCCACAGCGCGGCCAGCGTGGGCACCGTGGACACCACGGTGATCTCCTGCTCGACCAGCCACGGCCCGAGATCGGCACCGCTCCTGACCTGCGAACGCGGCACCGGCACCAGACAGGCGCCGTACCGCCAGGCCAGCCACATCTCCTCGCAGGACGCGTCGAACGCGACCGAAAGACCCGCCATGACCCGGTCCCCGGGCCCGATCGGCTCCTCGGTGAGGAACAGCGCGGCCTCGGCGTCCACGAACGCGGCGGCACTGCGGTGCGAGACGGCGACACCCTTCGGCTTCCCGGTGGAACCGGACGTGAAGATGATCCACGCGTCGTGCTCCACACCGGGACGGGCGGCGGGCGCCTCGGAGACACCGTGCACCGCGATCTCGTGCCCGGCCCCGATCACGGCCCGTACGTCCGCCTCCCCGAACACCAGCTCGGCCCGCTCGTCCGGGTCCTCGGCGTCGACAGGGACATAGGCGGCACCGGCCGCGAGGACGGCGAGGATCGCCACGTACAGGTCATTGGTCCCGGACGGCACCCGGACCCCGACCCGGTCGCCGAGCCCGACCCCGCACACCGCGAGCCGGCGCCGCAGCCGCTCGACCTCGACGGCCAGCGCCCGGTAGGTGAGGGAGGTCGTGCCGTCGTCCAGCGCCGGCTCGTCCGGATACGACCGCACGGACGCCTCGAAGACGTCGACGAGCGTGCGCGGGGAGGACGCCGGACCCCCGGAGAAACGTGCCCGGTCGCCGAACTGCTGGTGGATCTCCGCGCTCAGTTCTTGGTCGAGCAGGCCGAGAGCTTCGCTCTCGTGTATGGCTGCCATCCGGTCCTCGCGTCTCGATCCCGGAAGCCTCCGGGGCGCCGGCGGGCCCGCAGGTATGCCTGGGGTTATCCGACCCGACTCCGTAACAAGCCGGAAATTTTAGTACGACGCTAGGTTCGGGCACTTCGACATGCCACTCGAACCAGCCGATCGGGGCCGTCGGCTCACCGCCGGAAGAGGCCCTGACCTGGTGATCTTCAACGGGACGAGACATCCCCCACACAATGAGCGAGGGCCGCGACCTCACGGTCACGGCCCTCGCATTTTCAAGTGTCCGAGGGGGGACTTGAACCCCCACGCCCGATAAAGGGCACTAGCACCTCAAGCTAGCGCGTCTGCCATTCCGCCACCCGGACAAGGTGTCTGTCGTGCGGGGTTTCCCTCGCGGCGACAGAGGAAACATTACCAGGCTTCTCAGGGTGCCCCGATCACCCCCCGTCGTGGCGTGAACGGCATGTGACGGGTCGCGGCCGGTCTTGGGCGGGGCCGGGCGGAGGGGGAGGATGAGGGGGACCCACCAGCAGTGACAGTGCGGGAGGAAGCAGCGTGAGCGAGACGGACACGGCCAGGGGCGTCACCGGCGAGGACGAGGTCGTGGACCTCTGCCGCGAGCTGATCCAGATCGACACCAGCAACTACGGCGACCACTCGGGTCCCGGTGAGCGCAAGGCGGCCGAGTACGTCGCCGAGAAGCTCGCCGAGGTGGGGCTCGAACCGAAGATCTTCGAGTCCCATCCGGGCCGTGCCTCCACCGTGGCGCGGATCGCGGGCGAGGACCCGTCACGGCCCGCGCTGCTCATCCACGGGCACACCGACGTCGTACCGGCCAACGCCGACGACTGGACCCACCACCCCTTCTCCGGCGAGGTCGCGGACGGGTGCGTGTGGGGGCGCGGGGCCGTCGACATGAAGGACATGGACGCGATGACCCTGGCGGTCGTACGCGACCGGCTGCGCAGCGGCCGCAGGCCCCCGCGGGACATCGTGCTGGCGTTCCTCGCCGACGAGGAGGCCGGCGGCAAGTTCGGCGCCAAGTTCCTCGTCGACAAGCACCCGGACCTCTTCGAGGGCGTCACCGAGGCGATCAGTGAGGTGGGCGGGTTCTCGTTCACCGTGAGCGAGGAGCGGCGGCTCTATCTGATCCAGACGGCCGAGAAGGGCATGCACTGGATGAAGCTGACCGTGGCCGGTACGGCGGGACACGGGTCGATGATCCACCGGGACAACGCGATCACCGAGCTGTCGGAGGCGGTCGCGCGCCTCGGCCGGCACAAGTTCCCGGTGCGGGTCACCAAGACCACCCGGGCCTTCCTGGACGAGCTCGGCGACGCCCTCGGCACCGAGCTGGACCCGGAGAACATGGAGGGCACCCTCGCCAAGCTCGGCGGCATCGCCAAGCTCATCGGCGCGACCCTCAGCAACACGGCCAACCCCACCCAGCTCGGTGCCGGCTACAAGGTCAACGTCATCCCCGGCGAGGCCACCGCCCATGTCGACGGCCGCTTCCTGCCCGGGTTCGAGGAGGAGTTCCTCGCCGACCTCGACAAGATCCTCGGCCCGAAGGTCAGGCGTGAGGACGTGCATGCCGACAAGGCCGTGGAGACGGGCTTCGACGGGGCGCTCGTCGCGGCGATGCAGTCCGCGCTGGTCGCCGAGGACCCGGCCGCCAAGGCCATCCCCTACATGCTCTCCGGCGGCACCGACGCCAAGTCCTTCGACGACCTCGGCATCCGGGGCTTCGGCTTCGCCCCGCTGAAGCTGCCGCCGGAGCTGGACTTCGCGGGCATGTTCCACGGCGTCGACGAGCGGGTGCCGGTGGACGGGCTGCAATTCGGGGTCCGGGTGCTCGACCGGTTCATCGACGCGTCCTGAAAATCGTCCAGACGTACTGGATGTGACCGGGGAGGGTGAACGCGCTCATAAGGTCGTAGCCCTATTAGTTCCTCCTCGTTACAGGTGATGCGATCAGCTACTTGTGATCGCATTGCCAACAAGGAGGAATAATGATCAAGAAGGTCGTCGCCGCTGCGGCTGCCACCGGTGGGCTGGTTCTCGCGGGCGCGGGCCTGGCCGTGGCCGACTCGGGTGCTCAGGGTGCCGCCGTGCACTCCCCGGGCGTCGTTTCCGGCAACGTCATCCAGGTGCCGGTCTCGGTGCCGGTGAACGTCTGCGGCAACACGATCTCCATCGTCGGTGTGCTGAACCCCGCCTTCGGTAACACCTGCGTCAACAAGTGACGTTGTGCCTCGCCCCGTGACCAGGGGCTGAGCCCGTCGGCCCCGGAGTGCGTGCCATGCGCTCCGGGGCCGACCGGCCTTTTCGGAACGTCGGTGGAAAACCGACGTCGTCCTTTCGGGCTTTCGGAACACATCCGGATCCCATCCGGAACACATCGTCCTTTCGGGACAAGGTCGAAGGCAGGTAATCAGCAAATGCGACAGGTCACCCGCAAGGGCCTGCTGACCGTGGCGGCCGCGACCGGCGTCATCGCCGCCGCGGGCGGCGTAGCCCACGCAACCGGCTCGGGCGCCCACGGCACCAGCTCGAACTCGCCCGGCGTGCTGTCGGGCAACACGGTGCAGGCTCCGGTCGACGTGCCGGTCAACGTCTGCGGCAACACCGTGAACGTCGTCGGGGTGCTCAACCCGGCGATCGGCAACAGCTGCGCCAACCAGGGCGGCGGCGCGTCCGGAGGCCACGGCGGCTCCGGGGCGTCGGCCGACGGGCACGCCAGTGACTCGCCCGGCATCGGCTCCGGCAACACCGTCCAGGCACCGGTCCATGTGCCGGTCAACGTCTGTGGCAACACCGTCGACGTCATCGGCATCGGCAACTCCACCGAGGGCAACGACTGCGCCAACAACGGCGGCGCTGCCCACACCCCGCCGGGCGGCGGGCACGAGAACCCGCCCGGGTCGCCGGAGCAGCCGGGCAACCCCGGTAACCCTGGTAACCCCGGCAATCCGGGAGAGCCGGGCAACCCCGGCAGTCCCGGAAACCCTGGGAACCCCGGAAACCCTGGGAACCCTGGCGAGCCGAACCACCCCGGCACCCCGAGCACGCCGCCCGGTACGGGC
>JABFVM010000547.1 GCA_013362785.1 Streptomyces sp.
CACCCTCCTCACCGACCAGGCCACCACGGACAGCCGAGTCTCCGAGCTTGAGGAATGGGCGTCTGAACTCGGAGGCGCCGATGCCCAACCACCCCTGGGATCCAGCGAGTTCGACCCACGACGCGACACCGTGTCGACCCTCGTCCACCGGACCTGGACCGTACCCCCGGCCCAGGCGTACACCCTCGTCACCGAGACACCGGCGCTCTTCCACTGTGGCGTGCACGAGGTGCTGCTCGCCGCGCTGGCCGGTGCCGTGGCGCGTCGGCGTCCGGAGTTCGCGGGCGGGGTCCTCGTCGAGGTCGAGGGGCACGGCCGCGAACCAGCCCCCGGTACTGATCTGTCCCGCACGGTCGGCTGGTTCACCAGTAGTCATCCGGTACGGCTGGACGTCACCGGCGTGGACCTGGACGAAGTCCTGGACGGCGGTTCGGCGGCCGGATTGCTGCTGAAGGACGTCAAGGAGCAGGTGCGGTCGGTGCCGGGCGGTGACGCGCTGGGCTATGGGCTGCTGCGGTACCTCAACTCCCGGACGGGCGCGGTCCTTTCGGAGCTGCCGTCGCCGCAGATCGGCTTCAATTACCTGGGCCGCTTCACCACGGGCGACCGGAAGTCGGCCCAAGCCGCAGAAGCCTGGCAGCTGGCCGGGCAGACCGCGATCGGCGGCTCGGCCGCACCGCGGATGCCCGCGCTGCACACCCTGGAGGCCGCCGCCGTCGTACACGACGGGCCCGACGGTCCCGAGCTGAAGCTCACGTTGAGTCGGCCGGCGAGGCTCCTGGACGAGTCGGCGGTCGAGGAACTGGGCCGGGCATGGCTGGCCCTGCTCGCCGGTTTCGCCGCGCACACGACCAGCCCCGCCGCGGGCGGTCACACGTCCTCCGACTTCCCGCTCGTCGCCCTCGCGCAGGACGAGGTGGACGAACTCGAAGCCGGATTCACCGGCGGCGTCTCCTGACCGGACACCACGCCTGACCGGACAACACGCCTTGAGGAGAGAAGCGATGATCCGATCCGCAGTCGAGGACGTGTGGCCCCTGTCCCCGCTTCAGGAGGGGCTGTTGTTCCACGCCGCCTTCGACGACCAGGGACCCGACGTCTACCAGGGTCAGCGGCTGCTCGACCTGACCGGGCCGCTGGACGCCGGTCGGCTGCGGACGGCGTGGGAGAGGCTCCTGGCCCGGCACCCGGCGCTGCGTGCCGGCTTCCGGAGGCGCAGGTCGGGAGAGGCGATGCAGGTCATCGCCCGGAACGTCGAGCTGCCGTGGCGGGAGGCCGACCTCTCCGGGCTCCCCGAGGCCGAAGTGGCGCCCGGCCTGGACAAACTGGCCGAGGCCGAGCGGGCGGAGCGGTTCCGGCCCGCGGTCCCGCCGCTGCTGCGACTGCTGCTGATCAAGCTGGGCGAGACGCGGCACCGCCTGGTGCTCACCAGCCATCACGTCCTCATGGACGGCTGGTCCCTGCCGGTGCTGCTCAGGGAGCTGAGGGAGCTCTACGCGGCCGACGGCGACACCGCGGTCCTGCCGGCGCCCGTCTCGTACCGGGACTACCTCGTGTGGCTCGGCCGCCAGGACAAGGACGCGGCGCGCACCGCCTGGCAGGAGGAACTGGCCGGCGCGGAGGAACCGACCCTCGTCGCTCCAGCCGCCCCGGGCAGGGCGCCCGTGGCCCCGGAGATCCTCACCCGCGAGGTGCCCGCACGCCTGGCCGAGGACGTGACGACCTTCGCCCGCCGGCACGGCCTGACGGTGAACACCGTGGTCCAGGGCGCCTGGGCGCTGGTGCTCGCCCGGCTGTCCGGCCGTACGGACGTCGTCTTCGGCGCGACCGTGGCGGGCCGCCCGGCGGAGCTGCCGGGCGTGGAGTCGATGGTCGGTCTGTTCATCAACACCGTGCCCGTGCGGGTACGTCTCGACGGGGCGCAGCCAGTGGTGCGCCTGCTCGCCGAAATCCAGGAGCGCCAGAAGAACCTCATCGGCCACCAACACCTCGGCCTGTCCGAGATCCAGCAACTCACCGGCCCCGGAGCGACCTTCGACACGCTCCTCGTCTACGAGAACTACCCGCGCACCCCCGCCCGGGCAGCCTCCCAGGACACCTTCGACCTGCGGGTCATCGCCGGTGAGGAGACGGCGCACTACCCCTACACCCTCGTCGTGTCCCCGGGCACTCCGATGCGCTGCAAGCTCGACTACCGACCGGACCTGTTCGACCGCGACACCGCCGAGTCGGTGTTCACCAGGTTCTTCGCGGTCCTCGCGCAGATGGTCGCGGGCCCGTCGGTGCTCGTGGGCCGGGTGGGTGTGCTGGGCGCGGTGGAGCGGGCTGCTGTGCTGGGTGCGTCGAGTGGAGCCGTGGGTCACCCCTCGGTCCGTTCTGTGTCGGAGTTGATCGCGGAGCGGGTGCGGGTGGCGGCGGGTGCGGTCGCTCTCCAGGAGGGTGAACGGGCGCTGTCGTATGGGGAGTTGTGGGCGGCGTCGGGTCGTGTGGCCTCGTATCTGGTGGGGCGTGCGGGGGTGCGGCGCGGTGATCGCGTCGGGGTGGTGATGGAGCGGTCCGTGGATCTGGTGGCGGTGCTGTTGGGGGTGTGGCGGGCCGGAGCGGCCTACGTCCCTGTGGACGCGGGGTCTCCGGCCGAGCGGGTGTCGCTGGTGTTGAAGGACTGCGCTCCGGCAGTCGTGATGTGCTCCGAGGCGACGCGTGCCGTGGTGCCGGACGAGGTCGCCGCCGGACAGGTCGTTGTGGTGGATGAGCCCGCCACTTCGGCCGAGGTGGCGGGGTGCGCCGATGAGTGCCGGGTGCCGGTGGCTGCGGGTGACGTGGCGTATGTGATGTACACGTCGGGGTCCACCGGCGTGCCGAAGGGCGTGGCGGTGCCGCACGGGAGTGCCGCCGCGCTGGTCGGCGAAGGTGCCTGGCATGTGGGTGCGGGGGATGCGGTGTTGATGCATGCGTCGCATGCGTTTGATGTGTCGTTGTTCGAGTTGTGGGTGCCGTTGGCTGCGGGTGGCCGAGTGGTCGTCGCCGAGCCCGGTGTGGTGGGTGCTGAGCAGATACGCGGATACGTGGCTGATGGCGTGAGCTCGGTGCATGTGACGGCGGGGTCGTTCCGGGTGTTGGCGGGGGAGGCGCCGGAGTGTTTCGCGGGG
>JABFVM010000315.1 GCA_013362785.1 Streptomyces sp.
GAAGGATGACCTGTCGGATTCGGGCTGGCGAAGTTGCCCGGCCGCGTTGCCACGGCTTCACCCCAAGGGTTGCTCGGCTCGAACGAACGTCCGCTCCGGCGACCCGTCTTGCTTGGGTCCTCCACTCCTGCCGATCCACTCCTGTCGACCGGTCATCCGGGCGGCGGCAGGACTCGGCGTCCGCCCGGATCGCCCCGCCGCTGTGGCGGGGGCTTGTCGTCAGACAGGGATCTTGACGCACGGATGAGCGAAATACCCAACAGAATCGGGGGTTTGTGGTGTTACTCACCACTCACCCGTTCGGGTGGACACCCTCGTGTCCGGGTCCGTGTCCAGGTGCCCGAGGAGCCCCGGACCAGGGGCGGAACGCTCAATTCCGCCTAGCGGTCATGCCCCTTGCGCAACCCTGGAGGGCGCGCAAAAGGACAGGTGACTACGCCGAAAGGGGGTACGCCATTTGGTCCGTTTCGACGCCGGGCCGGACGCCTCGTCAGAGGGGCGGGGCGTCCGGATCCGGGTCCGTGCGGGACGTCAACTGTCGGAGCGCGGCGGCACCGTGACGCGAGCCGTGCGGCGCTCTCCGTCCAGCACGCGCAACGCACGCGCCAGCGTGGGCGCGTGCAGCTCCGTCTCGCCCCGCCGGTGCATCAGCGCCAGCGCGTCCCGCAGCTCGGCCGCCTTGCTCACGAGCGCCTGGGCGGCGCGCAGTCCGCGGTAGGTGTCGCCGTGCTGGGCCGGGTTGATCCGGCCGAGCAGGTCGACCACGTCGAGGTAACGGTCGATCAGCTCCCCCTCCGCGCGGGTCAGTGCGGGAAGGGGCGGCAACTCGGGTGGAAGCACCGGCCGATCACCGCCCCGTCGGCGGGGCGAGGGTGGCCTTGCGGCTGGGGATGATCCGGTCCACCAGCCCGTACTCCAGTGCCTCCTGGGCGTTGAGGATCTTGTCCCGCTCGATGTCCTCGCTCACCTGTTCCCGGTCGCGCCCGGTGTGGCGGGCGAGCATCTCCTCAAGGCGGACCCGAACACGTGTCAGCTCGTCGGCCTGGATGGCCAGATCGCTCGCCTGGCCCTCGACCGGCTCGGGCAGCCCCGGCTGATGGATCACCACCCGGGCCCCCGGCAGCGCGAACCGCTTGCCCGCGGTGCCCGACGCCAGCAGCACCGCGGCGGCCGAACCGGCCTGGCCCAGGCAGATCGTCTCCACGTCACAGGCGACGTACCGCATCGTGTCGTAGACCGCCGACATGGCGCTGAACGAGCCGCCCGGCGAATTGATGTACAGCGATATGTCCTGGTCCGGGTTCTTGTGCTCCAGATACATGAACTGGGCCATCACGTCATTCGCCGAGATGTCGTCGATCTGTGTGCCGAGGAAGACGATCCGTTCCTCCAGCAGCTTCGAGTAGGGGTCCTGGGTCCGGGTGCCCTGGCTCGTGCGCTCGGTGAACTCGGGCAGGACGTGGCGGGCGGACGGTCGGGTCATGGCTCACGCTCCCTTGGCGGGGTGCCTGTAAAAAATGTACAGGACGTACATGACGTAATGTGGGGAGCATGGCCTACGAGATTCCGGTGACGCAAGCCAGGGCTGAGCTCGCCGACCTCATCAACCGCGTGGTGTACGGCGGCGAGCGCGTCGTCGTGACGCGGCACGGAAAGCCCCTCGTCGCCCTTGTCTCCGCCGCTGACCTGGAGCGACTCGATGCCCTCGACGCGCCCGTCGAGGAGCAGGTGATCAGTGCGGTCTCCCGCGTCCGCGAGGTCGCTTCCGCTCCCCGCGAACGGCAGCGGTTCGGGATCGCGGCGGAGCATCGGGGTACCGGGGCCTCGTAGATCGGGTACCGGCCCCTTTTAGAAACGACGAGACCGTGCACCCCCGTCCGCTACGGCGGGGGTGCACGGTCGGTTCTGTGACCGTCGGGCGGTCGGCCGGTCCGTCGATGCGAGTCAGGTGTGCTGCGGGGAGTGGTGCGCTACGTCGTCTTGCGTCTGCCGCGCCGTCGTGGCTGGTCGCGCAGTTCCCCGCGCCCCTTTGGGGCGCTGCCCAGCGCGTGCGCTGCCGAGCAGTACGGCACCCAGACCCAGCGCCGCCCACCAAGTGAGCGTCAGGGCCGGGCCGGTCGCCGCCGCTCCGTCGAAGAAGGAGACCGAGCGCAGCAGGGTCGCGCCGGCGCCCGGCGGTAGCCACTGGCCGATCGTGCCGGCCGGTTCGGGCAGCATCTGTGGGGCGGAGGACGCCCCGGAGAACGGGTTGCCGAACAGCATCATGACGCCCGCCGTGATGCCTACACCGGCGGTGCCGATGAGGGCGGCGAGTCCCGCGACGGCGGCGCTCACGGCCAAGGTCGACAGGGCGAACACGCCCGCCTCGGCCCACCAGTCGCCGGCCACGACGCCCAGCCAGCTGTGTGCGAGGGCGGCCGTGGTCACGCCGATCAGGGCTGCGGCGCCGACCAGGGCGGTCGCCGCGCGTACGCCGCGCAGCCCCAGCAGGGTCACCGCGGCGCCGGCCGCCATGCCGGCCAGGGCGAGCGGCAGGACGCTCGCGGTGAGGGCCGCGCCCCGGGGGTCGCTCTCGGGTGCGGGCACCACGTCGACCGTCCTGACCTCGGTGCCCTCGGTGGCGGCCTGGCGTGCCACCGCCTGCTGGAGCATCTGGGCGACCGTCGGGCTCGCGGCCGAGGCGGTCAGCAGCTCGGGTCCCTGTGGCGTGACGACGACCGCGCCGTACACGGTCCTGTCCTTGATGGCGTCCCGGGCGGCGGCCTCGTCGGCGTAGCGGTGGATCTCGAACGCGCCGTCCTGCCGGGTGAGTTGCCGCTCCACCTGGGCGGTGGCCGCGGCCGGTCCGGCGACGCCGAGCGGCAGGTCGCGGGGGGCGGTGCGGGCGGCGGGCCAGGCGAAGGCCCACAGGGCGAGGGCGGCGAGGACGGGGACGAGCACGACGACCGCGATCAGGCGGCGGGTGGGCATGGGAACTCCCTGAGAGGGCTTGAGGTGGCTTGAGGGGGCCTTAGAGGGCTCGGGCTAAAAAGAAGGATCGTTCGTTTTAGCTACGTCGCCACCGTCCTCCGGTTGTGGTTCCTTGTCAAGAAGGAATGTTCGTTTTACTTTGTGGTCCATGGCACGCGTATCCCAGGAGCACCTCGACGCCCGCCGCCGGCAGATCCTCGACGGCGCCGCCCGGCTCTTCGCCCGCAACGGCTTCCACGCCACCTCCATGCAGGACGTGCTGAAGGAGGTCGACCTCTCGGCGGGGGCGGTGTACCGCTACTTCAGCGGCAAGGACGAGCTGATCGCCGCGATCGTCAAAGAGGTGCTCGGCGAGATCCGCGCGGCCTTCGCGGACGTCACCCGGCAGAGCCCGCCGCCACCGCCGGACCTGCTGGTCGGCCTCGTCATGGGCCGGACGATGCGCGTCTGGTCGTCCCTCAATGTCGCGGGTGAGCCGCTCTTCCCGCGGCTGATCATGCAGGTCTGGGCGGAGACCGTACGCAACGAGGAACTGGCGGCCGTGCTGGCGGAGGTGTACACGGAGCTGCGCGACAACTGGGTGTCGGCCGTCGGGGCGTACCAGGACGCCGGGACGATGCGGTCTGACATCCCCGCGGAGCATGTGGCCCGCACCATGATCGCCACCGTGCAGGGGTTCATCGCCCAGCAGGCCCTGTTCGGAGCGGCGCCGGTGGAGGTCCTCCAGGACGGTCTGCGGGGGCTGATGAGCATGCCGGACGGACAATCGGAGGAGTCGGCCGGATCACAGCTCGGTTAACTTGCTTGAAATGCGGTCCAACTAGCCTGCCCATCCACACCACCAGGGACTTTGCCCGGTGGTCGCGGCAACCGGACCCCGCACGGTCCGGGCGAGGACTGTGAGGTGGGACGTGCAACTGACCCCGCACGAGCAAGAGAGGCTGCTCATCCATGTGGCGGCCGACGTCGCCGAGAGGCGCCGGGCGCGTGGTCTCAAGCTGAACCACCCCGAGGCGGTCGCCCTCATCACGTCGCACATCCTTGAGGGTGCCCGGGACGGCCGCACGGTCGCCGAGCTCATGTCCTCCGGGCGCAAGCTGCTCACCCGCGACGACGTCATGGACGGCATCCCCGAGATGATCCACGACGTCCAGGTCGAGGCGACCTTCCCGGACGGCACCAAGCTCGTCACCGTCCACGACCCGATCGTCTGAGGGGGCCTCGATGATCCCCGGAGAGATCCTGTTCGCCGACGGCCCGATCGTGTACAACGAGGGCCGTGAGGTCACCCGGCTGACCGTCCTCAACGCCGCCGACCGGCCCGTCCAGGTCGGCTCCCACTACCACTTCGCCGAGGCCAACCCCGGCCTGGACTTCGACCGCGCCGCCGCGCGCGGCAAGCGGCTGAACGTCGCCGCCGGCACCGCCGTGCGCTTCGAGCCCGGGATCCCCGTCGACGTCGAACTCGTCCCGCTCACCGGCGCCCGTGTGGTGCCCGGACTGCGCGGCGAGACCGGAGGTGCCCTCGATGCCTGAGATCTCCCGCGCCGCGTACGCCGACCTGTTCGGCCCGACGACCGGCGACCGCATCCGGCTCGCCGACACCGACCTGCTGGTCGAGATCGAGGAGGACCGCTCCGGCGGCCCCGGGCTCGCCGGTGACGAGGCCGTGTTCGGCGGTGGAAAGGTCATCCGCGAGTCCATGGGCCAGTCGCGTGCTACGCGCGCAGACGGCACTCCCGACACGGTCATCACCGGCGTAGTGATCATCGACCACTGGGGCATCGTCAAGGCCGACGTCGGCATCCGCGACGGCCGGATCACCGGCATCGGCAAGGCGGGCAACCCGGACACGATGGACGGGGTGCACCCGGACCTCGTCATCGGCCCCGAGACCGAGATCATCGCCGGCAACGGGCGGATCCTCACGGCCGGCGCCATCGACGCGCACGTCCACTTCATCTGCCCCCAGATCGCCGACGAGGCGCTCGCCTCGGGCACCACCACGCTCATCGGCGGCGGCACCGGACCCGCCGAGGGCTCCAAGGCGACCACGGTCACGCCCGGCCCCTGGCATCTGGCCCGGATGCTGGAGGCGATGGAGGGGCACCCCGTCAACTTCGGGCTGCTGGGCAAGGGCAACACCGTCTCCCACGAGGCGATGCTGTCCCAGATCCGCGGCGGCGCGCTCGGCCTCAAGCTGCACGAGGACTGGGGCTCCACCCCGGCCGTCATCGACGCCTCGCTGACCGTCGCCGACCGGACCGGCATCCAGATCGCCATCCACACGGACACCCTCAACGAGGCCGGTTTCGTCGGTGACACCCTCGCCGCGATCGCCGGCCGGGGCATCCACGCGTACCACACCGAGGGCGCGGGCGGCGGGCACGCGCCGGACATCATGAGCGTCGTCTCCGAGCCGCACGTCCTGCCCAGCTCGACCAACCCGACCAGGCCGTTCACCGTCAACACCGCCGAGGAACACCTCGACATGCTGATGGTGTGCCACCACCTCAACCCGGCGGTGCCGGAGGACCTCGCCTTCGCGGAGTCCCGCATCCGCCCCTCGACGATCGGCGCGGAGGACATCCTCCACGACCTCGGCGCGATCTCGATCATCTCGTCCGACGCCCAGGCCATGGGCCGGGTCGGCGAGGTCGTCATGCGGACCTGGCAGACCGCCCATGTCATGAAGCGGCGGCGGGGCGCGCTGCCCGGGGACGGGCGCGCGGACAACCACCGGGTTCGGCGGTACGTCGCCAAGTACACGATCAACCCGGCGGTCGCCCAGGGGCTTTCCCACGAGGTCGGCTCCGTCGAGACCGGCAAGCTCGCCGACCTGGTGTTGTGGGAGCCGGCGTTCTTCGGGGTCAAGCCGCACCTCGTCATCAAGGGCGGGCAGATCGCGTACGCGCAGATGGGCGACGCCAACGCGTCCATCCCGACGCCGCAGCCGATCCTGCCCCGGCCGATGTTCGGTGCGATCGGACGGGCACCGGCCTCGAACTCGGTCAACTTCGTGGCGCCGCTCGCGATCGAGGACGGGCTGGTGGAGCGGCTGCAGCTGGGCAAGCGGTTCGTGGCCATCGAGTCGACGCGTGGGGTCACCAAGGCCGACATGCGGCAGAACGACGCGCGGCCCGACGTACGGATCGACCCCGACAGCTTCGCCGTGCACATCGACGGGGAGCTGGTGGAGGCCACGCCCGCCGCCGAACTGCCCATGGCCCAGCGGTACTTCCTCTTCTGAGGGCCGGGTTCCGATGTCACGAGCAGCACTTCTCGTCCTGGCCGACGGCCGGTTTCCCGCCGGGGGGCATGCGCACTCCGGCGGGGCCGAGGCGGCCGTCAAGGCGGGGCGGATCACCGGGGCCGCGAGCCTTGAGGCTTTCTGCCGGGGGCGGTTGCACACGGCGGGCCTGGTCGCGGCCGCGCTCGCGGCGGCGGCCGCCCTGGGGGCCGACGCGGTGGCCCTGGACGAGGCGGCCGACTCGCGTACGCCGTCGCCCGCGTTGCGTACGGCGGGCCGCAAGCTCGGCCGGCAGCTGATGCGGGCCGCTCGGGCGACCTGGCCGTCCACGGAACTCGACGACCTGGCCCGGCGGTTTCCCAAGGGAGCCCATCAGCCGGTCGTGCTCGGAGTCGCCGCTCGGGCGGCCGGGCTGGGCGCCGTCGAGGCGGCGTACTGCGCGGCGTACGAGAGTGTGAGCGGCCCGGCGAGTGCGACGGTGCGGCTGCTGAGCCTGGATCCCTTCGACGCCACGGCGGTGCTGGCCCGGCTGGCGCCGGAGTTGGACCGGCTCGCGGACCGGGCCGTGGAGGCGGCGCGGCGTGTCGCCGCCGACGGGGTCGATGAACTGCCCGCGGCTTCGGCGCCGTTGCTGGAGATCGGGGCGGAGGCGCATGCGGCCTGGGCCGTACGACTCTTCGCCTCGTAGCAAGCCCCCCATCCCTCGACCGGGTCAGCCCCCGCAGCACATCACCTACCGAAGGAGCCGCCGATGCACCTCGACCACTCCCACGACGGCCCCTCCGCCGTCAGCGCCGACGCCCACCGCCCCGACGGTTCGCGCCGAGCCCTGCGCATCGGCCTCGGCGGGCCCGTCGGTTCCGGTAAGACGGCCACCGTCGCGGCGCTCTGCCGTGCCCTGCGCGACGAGCTGTCCCTGGCCGTCGTCACGAACGACATCTACACGCGCGAGGACGCCGAGTTCCTGTTGCGGGAGGCCGTGCTGCCGCCCGAGCGGATCACCGCCGTGGAGACGGGGGCCTGTCCGCACACCGCCATCCGCGACGACATCTCCGCGAACCTTGAGGCGGTGGAGGACCTGGAGGACGAGGTCGGTCCGCTCGACCTCGTCCTCGTCGAGTCGGGTGGGGACAATCTCACGGCCACCTTCTCCAAGGGGCTCGTGGACGCGCAGATCTTCGTGATCGACGTGGCCGGCGGGGACGACATCCCCCGCAAGGGAGGCCCCGGCGTCACCACCGCCGATCTGCTCGTCGTCAACAAGACCGACCTCGCCCCGTACGTCGGCTCCGACCTGGCGCGGATGGCGGCGGACGCCAAGGCCCAGCGGGCCGAACTGCCGGTCGTCTTCCAGTCGCTGCGGAGCGAGCCCGGCGTGCGGGACGTCGCCGGCTGGGTCCGGGCCCAGCTCCTGACGTGGACGGCGTGACCACCGTGGCCGGTGGTGTGCGGGCGCTCGCGCGGATCGTCGCCCGGGACGACGGGCGGGGCGGTACGTCGCTGCCCGTGCTCGACGGCCAGGGGCCGCTGGCGCTGCGGCGGACCCGGGGGAGCGGGGCCGAGGCGCGGGTCGTGCTCGTCGGTGCGATGAGCGGGCCGCTCGGCGGGGACCACTTCACCGTCGAGGCCGACGTGGAGCCCGGCGCCCGGCTGCGCGTCGGGTCGGCCGCGGCCACGATCGCGCTGCCGGGACAGGCCAAGGGCGAGGCCCGCTACGAGGTGCGGCTGTCCGTGGCCGACGGGGCCGAACTGCACTGGCTGCCCGAGCAGTTGATCTCCGCACGGGGAAGCGATCTGTATGTCACCACCCGCGTCGACGTCGGTGCGGCGGGGCGGCTCGTGCTGCGTGAGGAACAGGTGCTCGGGCGGGCGGGGGAGGAGCCCGGCCGGCTCAGCAGCCGGATCCGGGTGGGTGTCGCGGGGCGGGTCGTGCTCGATCAGGAACTGTCCTGCGGGCCCGGTGCGCCAGGCGGCTGGGACGGTCCCGCCGGGCTCGGTGGCTGTCGCGCCGTCGGGCAACTCGTCGTCGTACGACCGGAGTTCGCTCAGAATCCGGTGTCGGCCCGGGTACTCGGGGAGGGCGCCGCGGTGATGCCGCTCGCCGGGCCCGCCGCCCTGGTCAGTGCCGTGGCGGCGGACGCGCTACGGCTGCGCGGGCTGCTGGACGAGGCGCTCGACTCCCTCGGCGACTGAGAGCGGCTGCCCGCCCCGGTCGTCAGTGTCGCGTCAACTGATGGGCAGGCGGGGGAACTTGCGGTCCTTCTCCAGCTTGGCGGCGGCCTCCTCGGCCTTGGCGACGGCGGCGTACTGGTCGACGTACTCCTGCTCGGACAGCGAGAGGATCGCGTACATGATCTCGTCGGTGATCGCGCGCAGGATCGCCTTCTCGTTCTCCATGCCGGCGTAGCGGGAGAAGTCGAGGGGCTTGCCGAAGCGGATCGTCACCGGGTGGAGGTTCGGGATGATCTTGCCCGGGGGCTGTGCCTCGAAGGTGCCGATCATCGCGCAGGGGATGACGGGGACCTGGGCCTTGAGGGCCATGACCGCGACGCCGACCTTGCCCTTGTAGAGGCGGCCGTCGTGCGAGCGGGTGCCCTCCGGGTAGATGCCGAGGAGTTCGTCCTTGTGCAGGACGCCGAGGCCCTCGCGGATCGCGGCCTGGCCCGCCTCCTTGCCGGTGCGGTCGACCGGGATCTGGCCGGCGCTGCGGAAGAAGGCCGCGGTCAGCCGGCCTCTGAGGCCGGGGCCGGTGAAGTACTCCTTCTTCGCGAGGAAGGTGATGCGCCGCTTGAGCATCGCCGGCATCAGGAAGTGGTCCGAGAACGACAGGTGGTTGCCCGCGACGATGGCCGCGCCCGTCGCCGGTACATGCTCAAGGCCTTCAATGCGCGGCCGGAAGACCAGTCTCAGGAGGGGTCCCAACAACACGTATTTCAGGACGTAGTAGAACAAAGGGGGCGCTCCTCACTCGGGGGGCAGTTCGGGCCGCCGCGTTCTGGCAGGTCAACCAGCGTTCCGTGGGGGTGTCAGTGTAGGCGCAGGGTTGACGGGCCGGAACCGGGCCGGGTCGGACTGATGCCGACCAATGGCGATTTTCCTGACCGGATGTCAGGGGGCCGGTGGGCGGCGTCGTTTGCGGGTGGGGAGGACCGCCGGACCAGACTGGTGTCCCGGGTCGGTGCGCGGCAACCGGAGGGCGAGGTTTGGCGCGATCGAGGTCACCGGGTGGCAGGCGTCCCCTCCTTGCGGTGTGCCGTCGCGTCTGCTCGTCCATCACAGCCGCACGATGATCAGTGCCGTGTCGTCGGTCGCGCCGCCGTGCGGCAGCAGCTCCAGCAGGACGGCGTCGGCGAGGGTCTCGGGGTCCGCCGTGCGATGGCGGACGAGGGCGTCCGCGAGCCGGCCCAGACCGGTGTCGATGTCCTCGCGGCGGCGTTCCACCAGGCCGTCCGTGTACAGCGCGAGCGTGGCGCCGTCGGCGTACGTGGTGACGGCCTCCGGTCTCGGGATCGGGTCGGGGCGGGCGTCCAGCGGCGGGTCGGTGGCCCGGTCGAGGAACTCCACGCCGCCGTCGGCGTGCACCAGCACCGGCGGTGGATGGCCCGCGCTGCTGTAGGCGATGGTGCGCTCGTCGAAGTCGATGAAGGTGGTGACCGCGGTGGCCGATTCCGCGCCGTCGACCACATGGGCGTACCGCCCGAGGACGTCCAGCGCCTGCGCCGGGCCGTCGGCCACCCGCGAGGAGGCGCTCAGCGCGCTGCGCAGCTGGCCCATGACACCGGCCGCCGCGAGGCCGTGGCCGACCACGTCGCCCACGGACACGCCGATACGGTTGCCGCCCACCAGGTCGACCAGGTCGTACCAGTCGCCGCACACGTTCAGCGCGCCGACCGCGGGCCGGTAGCGCACCGCCGCCCGGTGGTTGCCCACCTGCCGCCGGGCGGGCAGCATCGCCTCCTGGAGGGCGAGGGCCACCTCGCGCTCACGGGCGTGGGCCTGCCGCAGCCGGTCGTTGAGCTCCTGCAGCTCACGGGCGCGCGTGTACAGCTCGGCCTCCAGTACCCGCGCCCGGCTGTTGCCGCCAGCGCCGCCCCGCAGATGGATGAGCTCGGTGACCTCCTCCACCCGGTGCAGCACGAACTGCACCTTCCCGTCGGGGCCGTGGACGGGCGCGTTGATCGGGCTCCAGTAGCGCTCCTCCCAGTGGCCCGGGCGCAGCGGGTCCTCGACGTCGTAGCGCTGCAGGGCCATGGTGTCGCGCTCGCCGGCGGCCACCACGCGCAGCATCGACGCCCGTACGTCGCGCATGCCGGTCGCCGCCGGGTCGTTGGGGTTGTCGGGGAAGACATCGAAGATGTACCGGCCCACCAGCTCCTCGCGGCTGCGCCCGGACAGTCGCTGGAAGTCCTCGTTGGCGTCGACGTAGACCAGCTCCGCGGTCAGCAGCGCCACCATTCCGGGCAGGGCCTGGAAGACCGCCTCGTAGTCGATCGCCGTCTCTTTCATGGCTCCCGCCTCACCACCGGGACCTCAACAGTTTCCCACGTCATGCGACGTATGTACCGATGTACTACATCTGTGCCGATCCGGCATCCGTGTCGCCGGGACCGGTCAGGGCGACGGATCCGTCAGAGACTGCTCGGCCCAGATGATCTTCCCCTCGGGGACGAAGCGGGTGCCCCACTGCTGGGTGAACTGCGAGACCAGCAGCAGCCCGCGCCCGCCCTCGTCGGTGGTGCGCGGATGGCGCAGGTGCGGGGCGGTGGCGCCGCCGTCGTAGACCTCGCAGAAGAGCGCGCGCTCCCTGATCAGACGGAGCCGGATGGGCCCGGCGGCATACCGGATGGCGTTGGTGACCAGCTCGCTGACCACCAGTTCCGTGGTGAACGCCAGCTCCGCGAGACCCCACTCCGACAGCTGCCGGGTGGCCGTCTTGCGGGCGTCGGCGACGGCCGCCGGGTCGACGGGCAGATCCCAGTCGGCGACCTGCTCGGCGCCCAGGAGGCGGGTCCGGGCCATCAGCAGGGCCACGTCGTCGTACGGGCGGTCCGGGACCAGGGCGTCCACCACGGTCCGGCAGTGCAGGTCGAGTGAGGCCGCGCGCCGCTCCAGGGCCTGCCGCAGCCGCCCCCGGTCGGCGTCCACGGCCCAGTCGTCCCCGGCCGCCAGCAGCCCGTCGGTGTGCAGGGCGAGCGTGCTGCCCGCCGCCAGGGCCAGCTCCACCGACTCGAACGGGGGACCGCCCACGCCGAGCGGCGGGCCCTGCGGGAGGTCCACGAAGCTGACGTGGCCGTCGGGCATGATGACAGCCGGCGCCGGATGGCCCGCGGCCGCCATCGTGCACGCCCCGTCGACCGGGTCGTAGACGACGTACACGCACCCCGACCCCACGCCCTGGGCGCCGTCCGCCTCCTCACCGCCCATGTCGACGCCCTCCTCGCGCGCCGACCGGGCGACCAGGTCGTCGAGATGGGCCAGCACCTCGTCCGGCGGCAGATCCAGCGCGGCGAGCGTCCGTACGGCGGTCCGCAGCCGCCCCATCGCCGCGGCGGCGTCGATGCCGTGCCCCGGCACCTCGCCCACCACGAGGGCGACGCGGGCGCCGGACAGCGGGATGACGTCGTACCAGTCGCCGCCGAGGCCGGTCAGCTCGTCGGCCGGCCGGTAGCAGGCGGACACCTCGACCGCGTCCTGCTCGGGCAGCCGGTGCGGCAGCAGGCTGCGCTGCAGGACCAGGGCCGCGTCCCGCTCCCGGGTGTAGCGCCGGGCGTTGTCGACACAGACGGCGGCGCGTGAGACGAGGTCCTCCGCAAGGTTCAGGTCGTCCTCCTCGAAGGGCTCCTGACGGTGGCGCCGGAAGAAGGTGGTGACGCCCAGGGTGACGCCCCGTGCGCGGATCGGCACGATCATCACGCTGTGCAGACCCAGTTCGAGGAAGATGGCCGCCTGCCCGCCGCGCGCGTGCTTGGCCCATGCCTCGCCGAGCGGATCGAGCTTCTCCTCGCGCCAGGACGTGCCCGTCCGCAGACAGCGGATCGGGGGCGAGTCCGCCGGATAGGAGACCACTTCACCGATGTCCACGACGGTGAGCGGGACGCTCCCGTTGACCGACCGGTACCCCGCCCGCCGCACCGGCACCGGCTCCGTGTCGCCCAGCGGCCCGGGCGCCGGCTCGCCGCCCCGCAGCACCGACTCCAGCAGGTCCACGGTGACGAGGTCGGCGAGTCCCGGTACGGCGACGTCCGCCAGCTCCTGGGCGGTGCGGGTGATGTCGAGGGTGCGGCCGATGCGCTCGCCGGCCCGGTCGAGCAGGGCCAGGCGCTGCCGGGCCCGGTGCCGGTCGCTGATGTCCACCACCGTGTAGTACACGCCGGTGGGGTTGCCGTGGCCGTCGTCGAGCCGGGTGAACGACATCATGTGCGCGGTCTCGCGCAGCGGGGCGGAGCGGGCGCGGCCCACGTGTTCGTATCCGACGATCGGTTCGCCGGTCGCCAGGACGTGACGCATCTGCGCCTCGATGGACTCGGCGTCCAGGCCGGGCTGGATGTCCGCGAGCCGCAGACCGAGCCGGTGGGGCGGGGGGCCGCCGCCGTACTGGCCGAGGGCGGGATTGGACCACACGAAGCGCAGGTCCGTGTCGACGATCGCTATGCCCACCGGGGAGCGGGCGACCATCTGCTCCAGGGTGTCGCGGCTCATGTCCCAGCCGTGGGCCTCACCGAGCTCGGACAGCAGCACGAGCCACCGAGCGGGGCCCCGCTCGTCGAGGGCCGACGTGATCCGCACCATCAGCCTGACGGGGACGCCGTTCCGGTGCCGGGCGGTGAGCAGCCCCACCCAGCCGCCCTCCGCGCGGCACCGCTCGATCAGCTCCGGAGCCCGCCCGGCGTCCTCGGCACCGAGCAGCTCCCCGACATGCCGCCCCACCACCTCGGAGGCCGCGTACGCCAGCAGCCGCTGCGCGTCCCTGGTCCACCCCGTCACCAGACCCTGCGCGTCGAGCAGCAGAGGCGCGGCGTCCGCCACGTCGAACCCCTGCCGGGCAACGCCCTGCTCCTCGTGTGTGCCCACGGCCGACCTCTCTGTCGCTGAGAGCGGTCTACCACCTCTTGTCCCCATCTTCACCCTTCCGGTCAACG
>JABFVM010000108.1 GCA_013362785.1 Streptomyces sp.
GCGTTCTCACGGTCGGCGCTCTTGGTCTCGACGAATTCGATCTGGTCGGCGTTGTAGCCGAGCTCCTTCGCCACGTATGTGGCCACATCCACGTCGAAGCCCGAGAAGCCGCCCGGCTCCTTCAGGCCCAGACCCGGCTGGTCGTACTTGATGCCGATCTTGATCTTGTCGCCACCGCCGGAGCCCGACCCACCCTCGTTGTCACCGTCGCCGCCACCACAAGCGGTGGCAGTGATGGAGAGAACGAGTGCAGCGGCGGCCGCGGCGGAGACCTTGCGGAGCTTCATGGTGAACATCCTTTGCGTGATGAAGAGATGCGTCCCGTCGGAGGGGTGTCCCTCAAAGGGCTGGATGACGCAGGTCGTCGGGTGCGTGAAGCAGTCCGTCAGTGGTGCAGGATCTTGGAAAGGAAGTCCTTCGCGCGGTCGCTGCGAGGGTTGCTGAAGAACTGGTCCGGCACAGCTTCTTCGACGATCTTGCCGTCCGCCATGAACACCACCCGGTTGGCGGCCGAACGGGCGAAGCCCATCTCATGGGTGACGACGATCATGGTCATGCCGTCGCGGGCGAGCTGTTGCATGACCTCGAGGACCTCGTTGATCATCTCCGGGTCGAGCGCCGACGTGGGCTCGTCGAAGAGCATGACCTTGGGGTCCATGGCCAGCGCCCGGGCGATGGCCACACGCTGCTGCTGGCCGCCGGAGAGCTGGGCGGGGTACTTGTCCGCCTGGTTGGCCACGCCCACCCGGTCGAGCAGGGCGCGGGCCTTCTCCTCGGCCTTCTTCTTGTCCGACTTGCGGACCTTGATCTGGCCCAGCATCACGTTCTCGAGCACGGTCTTGTGCGCGAAAAGGTTGAAGGACTGGAAGACCATCCCGACGTCTGCGCGCAGTCGGGCCAGCTCCTTGCCTTCCGCGGGCAGCGGCTTGCCGTCGATGGCGATCGCGCCGGAGTCGATCGTCTCGAGGCGGTTGATGGCGCGGCACAGGGTGGACTTCCCGGACCCGGAGGGTCCGATGACCACGACGACCTCACCGCGGGCGATCGTCAGATCGATGTCCTGCAGCACGTGCAACGCGCCGAAGTGCTTGTTGACGTTCTTCAGGACGACCAGGTCGCCGGTCGCGGCCACATCTTCCTTGGCCACCGATACTTCGGTCATCGCTCTCAGGCTCCGTCCTCCTCGGTTTCGGAGGACAGTAATAACCGTATCCGACCTGCGTCATTAGTTCTGAGGGGAATCTGAGCATCACGATCCGATAGCAATCGGACACGTGTCGTAGCACTTGTGGCCTGTGCGCGTACCGGCTGCATAACGGAAGCGGCCCGTAACCGGAACCTACTTGACGGCGTCGTCGTCCATCAGCGTGACTTCCATGGTGCACGCGCGCGTGCGCACGCACTGTGTATCCATACGAATCGTACGGCCGATGAACCGAAGGAGGCCGGGATGAGACTCCTCCTCGTCGAGGACGACAACCATGTCGCAGCCGCGCTGTCCGCGGTCCTGGCGCGGCACGGTTTCGACGTCACGCACGCGCGTAGCGGCGAGGAGGCCCTTCAGGCGCTCGTCCCCGAGGGCAACGGCTTCGGCGTCGTCCTCCTCGACCTCGGCCTGCCCGACCAGGACGGATACGAGGTCTGCGGCAAGATCCGCAAGCGCACCAGCACCCCGGTGATCATGGTCACCGCGCGCTCCGACGTCCGCTCCCGCATCCACGGCCTCAACCTCGGGGCCGACGACTACGTGGTGAAGCCGTACGACACGGGGGAGCTGCTCGCCCGGATCCATGCCGTCAGCCGGCGCACCGCGCCCGAGGACACCGGGCCGGGCGGCGAAGGCGTGCTGCGCCTGGGCGCCGTGCACATCGAACTGCCCACCCGGCAGGTCAGCGTCGACGGCTCGGTCGTCCAGCTGACCCGCAAGGAGTTCGATCTGCTCGCCCTGCTGGCCCAGCGCCCCGGGGTGGTCTTCCGCCGGGAACAGATCATCAGTGAGGTGTGGCGCACGAGTTGGGAGGGGACCGGGCGCACTCTTGAGGTGCATGTGGCGTCCCTGCGCGCCAAGCTGCGGATGCCGGCGCTGATCGAGACCGTACGCGGCGTCGGCTACCGGCTCGTCGCCCCGGCCGCGTAGCGGGCAAGGGTGCGCACTCGTCTCCTCCCGCTGCTCATCGTCCTGATGGCGGCCGTGCTGCTCGCGCTCGGCGTACCGCTCGCCGTCAGCCTGGCCTCGGCCCAGCAGCAGAAGGTGGTCGTCGACCGGATCGACGACACGGCGTACTTCGCGGCGATCGCACGGCCCGCCGCCGACACGACCTCCGGATCCCGCGACGAGCTGCGCATCCTCAGCCGGGAGCTGGAGAACTACTACGAGGTCTACGGCATCCGGGCCGGCGTCTTCCTGCCCAATGACACCCCCCTGGCCAACGGGCCGACGACCTGGTTCCTGCCCGAGACCGGCGAGGTGCGCGAGGCCTTCGAGGAGTCGCTGCTCAGCCGGCGCAGCCATGATCCGCAGCAGGTGTGGCCCTGGCAGCAGGGCCATCTCGTCGTCGCCTCGCCGGTCATCCGGGACGGCGACGTCGTCGCGGTCGTCGTCACCGACTCGCCCACCGGGCAGATGCGGTCGCGGATCCTGGACGGCTGGCTGATCATCGGCGCGGGTCTGACGGCCGCGATGCTGGTGGCCGTCGGGGCCGCGCTCCGGCTGACCGGCTGGGTGCTCAGGCCGGTTCGGGTGCTGGACACCACCACGCACGCGATCGCGAGCGGGCGTTTGAAGACGCGGGTCGCGGTTGCCAGCGGTCCGCCGGAACTCCGGCGGCTGGCCCGGTCGTTCAACGAGATGGCGGACAACGTCGAGGACGTGCTGGAGCAGCAGCGCGCCTTCGTCGCCGACGCCTCGCACCAGCTGCGCAACCCGCTCGCGGCGCTGCTGCTGCGCATCGAACTGCTCGCTTTCGAACTACCGGAGGGCAATGCGGAGATCGCCTCGGTCCAGGGCGAGGGCAAGCGCCTGGCTCAGGTTCTGGACGACCTGCTCGACCTCGCGCTGGCCGAGCACACCGAAGCCGACCTGCGGCTCACCGACGTCGGCGCGCTGACCGCCGAGCGCGTCGCGGCCTGGGCCCCGACCGCCGAGGCCAAGGGAGTACGGCTGGTGGGGGACTGCCCGGCCACCACCGCCTGGGCCGACCCGGTGGCGCTGTCCAGCGCGCTGGACGCGGTGATCGACAACGCGGTCAAGTTCACGCCCGAGGACGAGCGCGTCGAGGTCACCGTGACCTTCAACGGCAGTGCGTCGACGATCGTGGTCGCCGACCACGGCCCCGGCCTCACCGACGAGGAACTCGCCCGCATCGGCGACCGCTTCTGGCGCAGCGGCCGGCACCAGAACATCAAGGGCTCGGGCCTGGGCCTGTCGATCTCGCGGGTCCTCCTCGCGGCGGGCGGCGGCTCCATCTCGTACGCCCGCAATGAACCGAACGGACTCCGGGTGACGGTGACGGTGCCCAGGACGGCGCCGACGCAGTAGCCGGCGGGCCCAGCCGTGGCCCACAGCCAGCCGTTGCCCACAGCCCAGCCGTAGTCCGGCAGGGTCGTAGCCGGGCTCGGCCGCTGCCCGCCCCAGCCGTAGCCGGGCCAGCCCAATCAGTCACCGTCGTGGTCGGGCCCATCCCAATCAGTCACGGTCGTAGCCGGGCCCAGCCGCAAATCAGTCACCGTCGTAGCCGGGCCGGCACAGCCGCCGGACCGGCGCCGACAGGTTGCCACCGCTTCGGCCCAGGCCTCCTACGGCTTGACCGAGCGGTAGTAGCGCTGGGCGCCCTCGTGCAACGACAGCGGGTCGGTGTAGATCGCCGTGCGCAGGTCGACCAGTTGCGCGGAGTGGACGTGGGCGCCGATGCCGTCGCGGCTCTTGATCACCGTGCGGGTCAGCCATTCGGTGAGCCTGGGGTCCATGTCCTTGCGGGTGATCAGCAGGTTGGAGACGGCGATCGTCGGCACCGTGTCGCCGTTCTGGATGGTGGGGTACGCCGACTCCGGCATGTTGGTCGCGCGGTAGAAGTGGGCCGCGTCGCCCTGGGCGTGCACCTTGGCGACGAGGTCGGCGTCGATCGGCACGAACCGGAACGAGGAGGTCTCGGCGATCTTCTCCAGCCCGTCCGTCGGCACCCCGCTCGACCAGAAGAACGCGTCGAGCTCGCGCCCCAGCCGCTCGGGCCCGGTGTCGATGCCGTCCGACCGGGGCGTGATGTCCTTCTCCGGGTCGATGTCGGCGGCCTCCAGCACCCGGGTGGCGATGAGCCGGACACCGGAGTCGGGCAGCCCTATCGCCACCCGCTTGCCCTTCAGGTCCTTGACGGAGCGGATGTCGGAGTTCGGCGGCACGACCAGCTGGACATAGTCGTCGTACAGCCGGGCGACCCCGCGCAGCCGGTTGATGACGGGCTTGTCGCCGATCTCGTACGTGTCCACGGCGTCGGCGGCCGCGATCGTGAAGTCGGCCTTCCCGGTCGCCACGCGCTCGACGTTCTCCTGCGAGCCGTCACTGGTCAGCAGCTTCACCTTCAGCTGCGGCATGTCCTTGGCGAGCTCCTTGCGCAGCAGGGCGCCGTACTCCTGATACACCCCCGCGCGCGTGCCCGTGCTGAACGTGATCGTCCCGCTCGGCGGCTCCTCGCCCAGGGGCAGCAGCCACCACAGCAGGAGCCCCAGGGCGACGAACCCGGCGGCCACGCTCTGCAGGGTCCGGCGCCTGCGGATTCGGGTGAGGAACTCGGACATGGCCGAGATCCTGCCAGCCGGTGCGCGGTGCTGACCAGGGCAGGGGTCACAGGAAGGGAGGGCGCGGGGGGTGGCCGCCGGAGCGGGACGCCTCCGCGACAGGGACTGTCGGACCCGGCCGCTACAGTCGGCCGCATGAGTTCCTCCCCCGCCGACCTGGTCCGTGAGTTCCACCTCGCCTTCGGGCTCGACGCCCGCAGCACGCCCACCGAGGTCTCCCCGGAACTGGCCGGGCACCGTGGCGAGCTGCTCGCCGAGGAGGCCGCGGAGGTCGCCGAGGTCTGCGTCAGCGGCCCGCTCGACAGACTCGCGCACGAGCTGGCGGACGTCGTCTACGTCGCGTACGGCACGGCCCTGGTCCACGGGATCGACCTCGACGCCGTACTCGCCGAGATCCACCGCTCCAACATGACCAAGCTGGGCCCCGACGGCCAGGTCGCCCGCCGGGCCGACGGCAAGGTGCTCAAGGGGGAGCACTACGAGGCACCGGACGTGTCGGGAGTGCTACGCCGCCAGGGGTGGTCGGCCGGCGAGGCGTAGCGCCCCGCCCCGGCCCCCGTGCCGGCCCCTCCCGGGTCAGCCTGCCGGGCCGGTGACCGGCGCTTGTGGTTCCCCCTCTCCTCCCGCCACCTCGGTCCGGGGCGGGCGGTTCTCGCGACCGCATACCCTTGTCACATGAGCAGCAGCGACCGGAGCACGGCAGTGGACGTTCGAACCAAGACGTACGAAGTGCGCACCTACGGGTGCCAGATGAACGTCCACGATTCCGAGCGATTGTCGGGGCTGCTCGAAGACGCCGGTTACGTACGCGCGCCCGAGGACGCGAACGGCGACGCGGACGTCGTCGTCTTCAACACCTGCGCGGTCCGTGAGAACGCCGACAACAAGCTGTACGGCAACCTCGGCCACCTCGCGCCGATGAAGACCAAGCGCCCCGGCATGCAGATCGCGGTCGGCGGCTGTCTGGCGCAGAAGGACCGCGACACCATCGTGAAGCGGGCGCCCTGGGTCGACGTCGTCTTCGGCACGCACAACATCGGCAAGCTGCCCGTCCTGCTGGAACGCGCGCGCGTGCAGGAGGAGGCGCAGGTCGAGATCGCCGAGTCGCTGGAGGCGTTCCCGTCGACGCTGCCGACCCGGCGCGAGAGCGCCTACGCGGCCTGGGTGTCGATCTCCGTCGGCTGCAACAACACCTGCACCTTCTGCATCGTCCCGGCCCTGCGCGGCAAGGAGAAGGACCGCCGCACCGGCGACATCCTCGCCGAGATCGAGGCCCTGGTCGGTGAGGGCGTCTCCGAGATCACACTGCTCGGCCAGAACGTCAACGCGTACGGCTCCGACATCGGCGACCGCGAGGCGTTCAGCAAGCTGCTGCGGGCCTGCGGAAAGATCGAGGGCCTGGAGCGCGTCCGCTTCACCTCCCCGCACCCGCGCGACTTCACCGACGACGTGATCGCGGCCATGGCCGAGACGCCGAACGTGATGCCGCAGCTGCACATGCCGCTGCAGTCCGGCTCGGACACCGTCCTGAAGGCGATGCGCCGCTCCTACCGCCAGGAGCGCTACCTCGGGATCATCGAGAAGGTCCGCGCCGCCATCCCGCACGCCGCGATCACCACCGACATCATCGTGGGCTTCCCCGGCGAGACCGAGGAGGACTTCGAGGAGACGATGCACGTGGTGCGCGAGGCACGGTTCGCGCAGGCCTTCACCTTCCAGTACTCCAAGCGCCCCGGAACCCCGGCCGCGACCATGGAGAACCAGATCCCCAAGAAGGTCGTCCAGGCGCGCTACGAGCGTCTCGTCGCCCTCCAGGAGGAGATCTCCTGGGAGGAGAACAAGAAGCAGGTCGGCCGCACGCTGGAGCTGATGGTCGCCGAGGGCGAGGGCCGCAAGGACGACGCCACCCATCGCCTCTCCGGCCGCGCCCCCGACAACCGACTGGTCCACTTCACCAAGCCGGACCAGGAGGTACGTCCCGGCGACGTGGTCACCGTCGAGATCACGTACGCCGCCCCGCACCACCTCCTCGCCGAGGGCCCCGTCCTCGACGTGCGCCGCACGCGCGCGGGCGACGCCTGGGAGAAGCGCAACACCGCCGAGGCCGCCAAGCCGGCCGGAGTCCTGCTCGGCCTGCCGAAGATCGGCGTCCCCGAGCCACTGCCGGCGGCGACGGGCGGCTGCGCGGCGCACTGACGTACCCCTGCGAGGAGGCGGCCCGCTTCGAGGGCACCCTGGAGCAGGCCCGTGCCCTGCTCTACGAGGTCGCCTGCACCCACAGGCCCCGCAGCGGGCTGCGCCAGCGGAGCCGTGAGGTGTTCAGGGTCGGCGACGGGGACGCGTACTACGCGCGCATAGAGGGTTGGATGACCTCCCACCGCGTCCTGTTCCAGCCGGCCCAGCGGGTGTGGAGCACCGATCCCGAGCCGCCCCCTCGCAGTAGGCTCCCGATCATGCTTGTCGCCGCCGCAGTCTGCCCCTGCCCGCCGCTCCTCGTGCCCGAGCTCGCGGCGGGCGCCGCCCCCGAGCTGGACACCGCGCGCGCCGCCTGCACGGACGCGCTCGGCGTACTCGCGGCCGCCCGACCGGACCGGCTGGTGGTCGTCGGGCCCGCCGACGAGAGCGGGCACGGGGCGTACGCGCAAGGTGCGGCGGGTTCCTTCCGCGGGTTCGGCGTGGACGTCGACGTACGGCTGGGGCGCGCTGCCGCGGACCGGGCGGACCAGGCCGACCAGGCGGAGGGCCGGGCGGATCAGGCGGCCCTGCCGGAGCCGTCGCGAGGACCGCTTCCGACGTCGCTCGCCGTCGCCGCGTGGCTGCTGGAGCGGACCGAATGGGCGGACGCCCCGATCGAGGGCCTCGCCGTGGAACCTCTGACGGTCGAGCGGTGTATTGAAATCGGGAGGGACATCGCCGCCCGGGCCGAGCGGGTGGCGCTGCTGGTGATGGGCGACGCCAGCGCCTGCCGCACGCTCAAGGCCCCCGGCTACCTCGACGAGCGCGCGGAGCCGTTCGACGCGTCCGTCGCGCGTGCGCTGGGCAAGGCGGACACGGAGGCGCTCAAGACGCTGGACATCCAGCTCGCACACGACCTGAAGGCCTCCGGCCGGGCGCCGTGGCAGATCCTCGCGGGCGCCGCCGAGCAGGCGGGCCTCTCGGGCGCCCTGTTGTACGACGACGCGCCGTACGGGGTCGGGTACCTGGTCGCGACCTGGTCGTAGAGCACTCCCGAAGCAGTACGGCAGCGCACACCAGGCTGGGCGGGGCACACCGGACAAACGGCGGACGGCCGGCAAACGGCGGACGGCCGGGGAGCCCTCAAGCTCCGCGGCCGTCCGTCGGTGTGCCGTTCAGGTCGTCGGCGGGGGTGAGCCCGACGGCGGTGTGCTGCTGCCGGTCCCCGTGCCGTCGCCCTTGTGCGCGAGTCGGTCCATGGCGCCCTTGGCCTTGTCCGTGCCCGAATGGATCTTGTCGCTGTACTTGCCCTTGGTCTTCTTGTCGACGACCTTCGCGGCCTTGTCGAGGCCGTGCTGGACCTGTTCCTCGTGCCGCTGCGCGAAGCCGGAGACCTTGTCCTTGGCCGGGGCGAGTTTGGCTTTCAAACTGTGCATCAGACCCATGCTTCACCTTCCCGCGCGGGGCACTTATGTGCGGGCGCCCTCACCGGCCTCGCTGTCGGCCGCCTCGTCGGCGGACTGCTGCTTGGGGATCTCGACACCGTCTTCGGCGCCGTCCTTGGCGTCGCTCTCGGTGGATTCCGCCGCCTTCGGCTCCGCGGCGTCCTCGGCCTTGGCCTCCGTCGACCCCTTCGCCTCTGCCGCCTCATCCGCCGCGGCTTCGGCCGTTGGGGTGTCGGCCTGCGCCTCGGCGGTTGACGCCTCCTCCGTGACCTTCGACCTCCGGAGAAGTCGTGCAAAAACGCCCATATCCACTCCATACGTTACTCGTGCGGGCGAAATCCCGCGTCGTCCGGTGCGCCCGATTGCGCCGCCCGGTTGCCGCCCCCTCGAAACCAGCGGCGAAAACCTCGCAACTGGCAACGACCCCGCGCGTGTGCCGTCACGTAACTCGTTCGAGTCCACCCCGTGAGGTTTGCGAGACTGGGTCGGTGAGTAGTGCATCCCCCGCCCCCCGCGTCATCGCCGTCGTCGGACCCACCGCGGCCGGAAAGTCCGATCTGGGCGTCTTTCTGGCCCAGCGGCTCGGCGGCGAGGTCGTCAACGCCGACTCCATGCAGCTCTACCGAGGGATGGACATCGGCACCGCCAAGCTGACGCCCGAGGAGCGCGCCGGCGTCCCGCACCACCTGCTGGACATCTGGGACGTCACGGTCACCGCGTCGGTCGCCGAGTACCAGCGGCTCGCCCGGGAGCGGATCGACGCACTGCTCGCCGAGGGGCGCTGGCCGATCCTCGTCGGCGGCTCGGGGCTGTACGTCCGCGGAGCCGTCGACAACCTGGAGTTCCCCGGCACCGACCCCGAGGTCAGAGCCCGGCTGGAGGAGGAGCTCGTGCTGCGCGGCTCCGGGGCGCTGCACGCCCGCCTGGCCGCCGCCGACCCCGAGGCCGCGCAGGCGATCCTGCCCAGCAACGGCCGCCGGATCGTCCGCGCCCTCGAAGTGATCGAGATCACCGGCCAGCCCTTCACCGCCAACCTCCCCGGCCATGACTCGGTCTACGACACCGTCCAGATAGGTGTCGACGTGGCCCGCCCCGAGCTGGACGAGCGCATCGCCCGGCGCGTCGACCGGATGTGGGACGCCGGGCTCGTGGACGAGGTGCGCGCACTGGAGGCGCAGGGGTTGCGTGAGGGGCGTACGGCCTCGCGTGCGCTCGGCTACCAGCAGGTGCTCGCGGCGCTCGCCGGGGAGTGCACCCTCGAAGAGGCGCGGGCCGAGACCGTACGGGCCACCAAACGCTTCGCGCGCCGCCAGGATTCATGGTTCAGGCGCGACCCGCGGGTGCACTGGCTGAGTGGGGCTGCGGCAGATCTCACAGAACTTCCGCATCTCGCACTGGCGTTGGTCGAACGACCGGTTACAGCCTGATCACGTGATGGCATCGGGACGCTCCGGCCGTCATCCCGGCCTCCGGCGCCATGCCATCATCGAGCTTCGATCGACCAAGTGGAGTCCGAGTTGGGAGGGCGCGTGGCGATGGAGGCCGGCCCTCGCGACACCGCACAAGGCACCGAGCACGTCACCACTGACCAGGGTGAACGTGAACAGGACGGCGACCGTCCGATCCCCGACGGGCTCGACGAGACCGAGACCGAGGGCGGCGTCACGGACGACGGTCCCGAGCCCGAGGAGATGTACGCCGGCGGCCCGGAGGTAGAGGTCGAGCTGCGCCCGCAGCGCCGACTGCGCATCTGGCAGCTCGCGCCCATCGTGTCCCTGGCCGCGGTCGGCTCCCTGATGTTCGCGTTCCCGCTGGCCTTCGACTTCGGCGACAGCGGCGCCGTGATCGCCATGCTGGGGCTGCTGATCTGCTCCTGCGCGGCCGGCTGGGGCATGATGGCCGCCCGCCGCGTCGGTTACACGTGGCCCGGGCTGCCGCAGCGGGGCTCCGGCCGCAGAGCGGACTGGCGGGTCGCGCTGGCGTACGCCCTGGTCGTCGCCGCTGTGATCGTGCTCGCCGTGTGGCGAGTGGCCCGGCTGCGCTGAGCTTCACGCACGCGTGCATCGTCCCTTCACGCACGCACGCGTGCCGCCGTCGCACCCCACGCGCGCGTAGGCGGTCGTAGGACCCCACACGCGCGTAGGCGGTCGTAGACCCCGGCGTCGGCCTGCGATGTCGTACCGACCCCTTACGATCGAGGAATGAGCACGCGGATCGCCTTCCTCAAGGGGCACGGCACCGAGAACGACTTCGTGATCGTCCCGGACCCCGAGAACGTCATCGACCTGCCGCAGGCCGCCGTCGCCGCCCTGTGCGACCGTCGCGCGGGCATCGGCGGTGACGGGCTGCTGCACGTGGTCCGGTCCGCGGCGCACCCCGAGGCCAGGCACATGGCGGCCGAGGCCGAGTGGTTCATGGACTACCGCAACGGCGACGGCTCCATCGCGGAGATGTGCGGCAACGGCGTGCGCGTCTTCGCGCGCTACCTCCAGCGCGCCGGACACGTGGCCGAGGGCGACCTCGCGGTGGCCACGCGCGGGGGCGTGAAGACCGTGCACATCGCCAAGACCGCGTCCCAGGGCGGCTCCGCCGCGGGTGATGTCACCGTCGGCATGGGCAAGGCGCTGCTCCCCGAAGGGGACGTCACGGTCAGCGTCGGCGAGCGCAGCTGGCCCGCGCGCAACGTGAACATGGGCAACCCGCACGCGGTCGCCTTTGTGGACGACCTCGCGCACGCCGGCGACTTGTACGCCCCGCCGCCGTTCAGCCCGGCCTCCGCCTATCCGGACGGGGTCAACGTCGAGTTCGTCGTCGACCGGGGTCCCCGGCACGTCGCCCTGCGCGTGCACGAGCGCGGTGCCGGTGAGACCCGGTCGTGCGGCACGGGCGCGTGTGCCGTCGCCGTGGCCGCCGCACGGCGGGACGGGGCCGACCCGGCGGTCACCGGAGCCCCCACGACGTACACCGTCGATGTGCCCGGCGGCACCCTGGTGATTACCGAGCGGCCCGATGGCGAGATCGAGATGACCGGTCCCGCGGTGATCGTGGCCGAGGGAGAGATCGACGTGGAGTGGCTGGAAACGCTCGGTCGCTGAGCGGTTCGCCGGCTTGGTATCAGAGCTCAAGGCTGGTCACGGCCTGAGAGTTGGGGCGCCCGCGCCCCGGGCGCGCTCCGGAATCACGAACTCCGGTTCGTGGCATGGCGCGAAACAACAATCCTGCGAACCCTCGCTCGAATGGGTGATCCGTTTCACGCTCGGCGAGAGGCGGTCAGCCGCACGTGATGGGCTCGGTAGCATCAAGCACCGGCCCGGACGGGGGAGAAGTCGCCACCCCCTGCGCCGTGTCCGCCATGGGGCACCCCGTCCGCCGGTCCACGCAGCCGGAGGTGCCCATGAGTGCGGAGGCAACGAACCCCGCGACGCCAGGCCCGGTAGCAGGCCCTGCGACGCCTGCCGTGCCCCGCAGGAAGGCCCGCGCCCGGCTCGATCTGCGGCGCCTCGGCCGGGCCGCGCTGCTCGGCCCCGCCTCGCGCGGCCGGCTGCCCGACGCGATCAGCCATGTCGTCGACGCCCACCGCGCCCACCACCCGGACGCCGACCTCGAACCACTGCGCCGCGCCTATGTGCTGGCCGAGTCCTCGCACCGCGGCCAGATGCGCAAGAGTGGCGAGCCGTACATCACGCACCCGCTCGCCGTGACCCTGATCCTCGCCGAACTCGGCGCGGAGACCACGACCTTGACGGCCTCTCTGCTCCACGACACCGTCGAGGACACCGATGTGACGCTCGATCAGGTCGGCGAGCAGTTCGACGCGGAGGTCCGCTTCCTCGTCGACGGCGTGACCAAGCTGGAGAAGGTCGACTACGGCGCCGCCGCCGAGCCCGAGACCTTCCGCAAGATGCTCGTCGCCACCGGCAACGACGTCCGGGTGATGTCGATCAAACTCGCCGACCGGCTGCACAACATGCGCACCCTCGGCGTGATGCGCCCCGAGAAACAGGCCCGCATCGCCAAGGTGACCCGCGACGTCCTCATCCCGCTCGCCGAACGACTCGGCGTCCAGGCGCTCAAGACCGAACTGGAGGACCTGGTCTTCGCGATCCTGCACCCCGAGGAGTACGAACACACACGGGAGTTGATCGTCGACAACGCCTCCCGCGCGGACGACCCGCTCGCCGAGATGGCCGACGCGATGCGCACGGTGCTGCGTGAGGCCGACATCCAGGCCGAAGTCCTCATCCGGCCACGCCACTTCGTCTCCGTGCACCGAGTGGCCCGCAAGCGGGGGCGGTTGCGCGGCGCCGACTTCGGACGGCTGCTGGTGCTGGTGAACGAGGACGCGGACTGTTACGCCGTCCTGGGCGAACTGCACACCTGTATGACGCCCGTGGTCTCGGAGTTCAAGGACTTCATCGCCGTCCCCAAGTTCAACCTGTACCAGTCGCTGCACACCGCCGTGGCCCGTGAGGACGGTCAGGTCACCGAAGTCCTCATCCGTACCCACCAGATGCACAAGGTGGCCGAGGCCGGTGTCGTCGCGCTCGGCAATCCCTACGCCGCTCCAGCGGAGGAGCAGGCCGTCACGAGCGACGGCGAGCGGGTGGACCCCACCCGCCCCGGCTGGCTCTCCCGTCTCCTCGACTGGCAGGAGGGCGCACCCGACCCGGACACCTTCTGGTCGACCTTGCGCGAGGACCTCGCCCAGGACCGCGAGATCACCGTCTTCCGGCCCGACGGCGGCACCCTGGGCCTGCCCGAGGGCGCGACATGTGTGGACGCCGCGTACGCGCAGTACGGCGAGGACGCGCACGCGTGCATCGGCGCCCGCGTCAACGGCCGCCTGGCGACCCTCAGCACGGTTCTGCGGGACGGCGACACCGTCCAGCTCCTCATGGGCCAGGACCCGGCCTCGGAGCCCTCCAGGGAGTGGCTGGAGCACGCCCACACGGCCGCCGCCCGCATCGCCATCCAGCGGTGGCTTGCCACCCATCCGCCGCAGGGCGACACCGCCGGCGTCGAGGAGCCCGGGGCGGAGTCCTTCCGACCCGGAGCGGAGCCCTTCCGCCCCGGGGCGGAGCCCTTCCGGCCCGAGCCGGACGCTTCGGCGAGCGGGGCAGACGCCTCGGAGGATCCGGCCGCCCGCCCGTACACCGAGGGAGCGTCCACAGGGTCGGTCGGCCGCGCCACGACCGGCAACGTCCTCGTCGACCGGCCCGGCGCGTCCGTACGCCTCGCCGGCTGCTGCACCCCCGTGCCGCCAGACGAGGTCACCGGGTTCACCGTGCGCGGGGGAGTGGTGACCGTCCACCGGGTCGGGTGCGCGGCGGTGGCGCGGATGAAGGGCGTGGGGCGCCCGGAGGTCGACGTGCGCTGGGGGGACACCGCCGAGTGCCGGGTCACCCTGGTCGCCGAATCGTTCGTTCGCCCGCACCTGCTGGCGGACCTCACGGAAGCGATGGCCCTGGAAGGGGCGGAAATCGTCTCGGCGACGGTCGAGCCGCCGACCCAGCAGCGCGTACGCCACACGTACACGGTCCAACTCCCGGACGCGGCGCAGCTCCCGGGGCTGATGCGGGCCATGCGGAACGTGGGGGGCGTCTACGACGTGAGCCGGGCCCAGACACAGACGCAGCCGCACGGAGTGTGAGGCTGCGGTTCACGCCGGGCGTGTGCGTGGGCGGGAGCGCCCTGCGGTGCGGCCCGCACCACCCCGCGCCGACGGTGCGCCGCGCGCCGTTTCCTGAACACTGCACCCACCCGACACACCCCTTCGAGTGTGCTGGTCGCGCGTCGCCGCCGCCCCGCACGCGCGCGCTGATAGCGGTGGTGCATGCTGCTCACCCCCCGCATCGAGGCCCTGCGACCAGTCCCTGGCGCCCCTCGCCCTCGCCCCCGATCCACCCGGCGCCGCAGGGTGCCCGCGCTGCTCGCCCTGGCCGTCTCCACCTGCCTCCTCGCCGCGAGTGCCCCCGTCACACCTCTGGGTGTCGGCGACCGCCTCTACCCGCACCTGGGCAACCCCGGCTACGACGTGGCGGCGTACGACCTCTCCCTCACCTATCCGGGCACCAACACCAAGCATCTTCAGGCCGTCACCAGGATCGACGCCTGGACGACCGAGGATCTTGAGCGCATTAACCTGGACTTCGCCCACGGCAAGGTCGAGTCCGTCGAGGTCGACGGGACGCCCGCGGAGTTCAGCACTGCCGGTGAGGACCTCGTGATCACGCCCGAGACCCCGTTGTCCGAAGGCAACTGGACGCGGATCACCGTGCGGCACACAAGTGATCCCCAGTACGGGGAGCAGCGCGAGGGCGGCTGGGTGCGGACCGCCGACGGGCTCGCCATGGCCAACCAGGCGGACGCCGCCCACGTCGTGTTCCCGTGCAACGACCACCCCTCCGACAAGGCGATGTTCACCTTCCGGGTCACCGCGCCCAACGGCTACACGGTCGTCGCCAACGGCCAGCGGGCCGACGTCAAGCGCGCGGGCAAGTCGACGACATGGATGTACCGCACCTCGCACCCCATGGCCACCGAGCTCGCCCAGGTGTCCATCGGCCGCTCCAAGGTGCTGAACCGCACCGGGCCGCACGGACTGCCCCTCCGGGACGTCGTGCCCACGGGACAGCGCGAGAAGCTCGAACCGTGGCTGAAGAAGACCCCCGAACAGATCTCCTGGATGGAGAGCAAGATCGGGGAGTACCCGTTCGAGACGTACGGCCTGCTCGTGGCCGACGCCTCCACCGGCTTCGAGCTGGAGACCCAGACGCTCTCCCTCTTCGAGCGAGGACTCTTCACCGAGCCCGCCTTCCCGAAGTGGTACGTCGAGTCGATCATGGTGCATGAGCTGGCACACCAGTGGTTCGGCGACAGTGTCAGCCCGAGCACCTGGTCCGACCTGTGGCTCAGTGAGGGGCACGCCACCTGGTACGAGGCCCTGTACGCGGCGGAGAAGGCGGGCCGGCCGCTGGAGGCCCGGATGAAGGCCGCCTACGCCGCCTCCGACCGCTGGCGCGCGGCCGGCGGCCCGCCCGCGGCCCCCAAGGCGCCCGAGCCCGGAAAGAAGAACGGCATCTTCCGGCCGAACGTCTATGACGGAGCGGCCCTGGTCCTGTACGCCCTCCGCCAGGAGATCGGCGCCCCGGCCTTCGAGCGGCTGCAACGCGAGTGGGTGAGCCGCTACCAGGACCGGACCGCCTCGACCGCGGACTTCGTCGCGCTCGCGGAGGAGGTCTCCGGACACCACCTGCACGGGTTCATGCAGTCCTGGCTGTACGGCGAGAAGACCCCGCCGATGCCGGGCCGGCCGGAGTGGAAGGCCGCGGACCCGGGCAAGAAGCCGGCGACGACGGGGAAGCCCGCCAAGGCCGGGACGGCGGGGAAGCCCGTGAAGAGCGGGAAGACCGTCCACACCGGGAAGAGCGACAAGACCGGGAAGACCGCGGAATAAGGCGGTGACGAGACGCCCCGTGCCGTGCGACCATCTTCGGGTCGGCGCGGCACGGGGCACGGGAATCTCCCGGGGCACTCGTACGTTGTGAGCAGTGACGGACCAGATTCCGGGCGCTACGGATCCGTTCCGAGGTGCCTGTGTCACTGCCGCCGTCGGCACCGACGGATTGCCCATCGACGTAAGGACCCAATGACCTCCTCTTCTTCCTTTTCCCAGGACACTCAGCGCTTCGCGCACAGCAATCCCGAAGGTCTTCGGGCCGATGCCCTGATGGAAGAGGACGTCGCCTGGAGCCACGAGATCGACGGAGAGCGGGACGGCGACCAGTTCGACCGCTCCGACCGCGCGGCTCTGCGCCGCGTCGTCGGCCTCTCCACCGAGCTTGAGGACGTCACCGAGGTCGAGTACCGCCAGCTCCGTCTGGAGCGGGTCGTGCTCGTCGGTGTCTGGACCTCGGGGACCGCGCAGGACGCCGACAACTCGCTGGCGGAGCTCGCCGCCCTCGCGGAGACCGCGGGCGCGCTTGTGCTCGACGGCGTGGTCCAGCGTCGCGACAAGCCCGACGCAGCCACGTTCATCGGTTCCGGCAAGGCCCTGGAGCTGCGTGACATCGTCGTCGAGTCCGGCGCCGACACCGTCATCTGCGACGGTGAGCTCAGCCCGGGCCAGCTCATCGCCCTCGAAGACGTCGTCAAGGTCAAGGTCATCGACCGTACGGCCCTGATCCTCGACATCTTCGCCCAGCACGCCAAGTCCCGAGAGGGCAAGGCGCAGGTCGCGCTCGCGCAGATGCAGTACATGCTGCCGAGGCTCCGCGGCTGGGGTCAGTCGCTGTCCCGGCAGATGGGCGGCGGCAAGGGCGGCGGCCTCGCCACCCGTGGTCCCGGTGAGACCAAGATCGAGACGGACCGGCGACGGATCCGCGAGAAGATGGCGAAGATGCGCCGGGAGATCGCGGAGATGAAGACCGGCCGCGAGATCAAGCGCCAGGAGCGCAAGCGCAACAAGGTGCCGTCCGTGGCCATCGCGGGCTACACCAACGCCGGCAAGTCCTCGCTGCTCAACCGCCTCACGGGCGCGGGCGTGCTGGTGGAGAACGCCCTGTTCGCGACCCTCGACCCGACCGTGCGCCGGGCCGAGACCCCGAGCGGACGGCTGTACACGCTGGCCGACACGGTCGGTTTCGTACGGCACCTGCCGCACCACCTGGTCGAGGCGTTCCGCTCCACCATGGAGGAGGTCGGCGAGTCCGACCTGATCCTGCACGTGGTGGACGGCTCGCACCCGAATCCGGAGGAGCAGCTGGCCGCCGTGCGCGAGGTGATCAGGGACGTCGGCGCCGTCGACGTACCGGAGATCGTCGTGATCAACAAGGCGGACGCCGCCGACCCGCTGACCCTGCAGCGGCTCATGCGGATCGAGAAGCGCTCCATCGCCGTCTCGGCCCGCACCGGCCAGGGCATCCAGGAGCTGCTCGCGCTCATCGACAACGAGCTGCCGAGGCCGTCCGTCGAGATCGAGGCGCTCGTGCCGTACACCCACGGCAAGCTGGTCGCCCGCGCCCACACCGAGGGCGAGGTGATCTCCGAGGAGCACACCCCGGAGGGCACGCTGCTCAAGGCGCGGGTGCACGAGGAACTGGCGGCGGATCTCGCGCCGTACGTTCCGGCGCCGACCGCCTGAGCCGTCGCCGGGCGGCCTGCCCGGACTGTTGTGAAATCGCGGAAGGCCCGCCTCCTGTCGCAGGGGGCGGGCCTTCCGCGTGTGTCAGAGCGCTGCGGTCACCGACCGCCGTACGTCCTGCTCATGTTCTGGTACACCGCCTCGGCGCCCGTCCCCAACTGCGGTCCCGCGAGCCAGGTGTTGTTCTCCGGGCCGATCGATGTGTTCGACACCAGCTTGGTCTCGCCGTTCTCCACGCGGAACCAGCCGCCGCCCGACGAACCGCCGGTCATGGTGCAGCCGATGCGGTACATCGCCGGCAGGGTCGGGCTCAGCGAGAAGCGGCCCGGCCGGTCGAGGCACTTGAACATCTGCAAGCCGTTGTACGGCGGTGCCGCCGGGTAGCCCCAGGCGCCCATCGTGGCGACGTCGGTCGCCGACGGCGCCGAGAAGTCCACGTCGAGGGCGGCGCCGACCGTCTCCTCAAGGGACTTGGCACCCTGCTCAGGCTTCACATGCAGCACGGCGTAGTCGTACGCGGCACCCGCGCCGCCCGTCTCCGAACCGCCCTGGATCCACTCGTTCGAGGTCGAGACCCAGTCGGCCCACCAGTTGCCGTAGGGGGCGACCTCCGAGGTCGTGGCGTTGCCCAGTTGTGCCTGGGACTTGCCGAGGTCGTTGTAGGACGGTACGAAGGTGATGTTGCGGTACCAGCCGCCGTTGCCACCGGCGTGCACACAGTGGCCGGCCGTCCAGACGAGGTTGGACCTGCCGGGGTGGTTGACGTCCTTGACGACCGTGCCGGAGCAGACGGCCGGGCCGTCGGGGGAGTCGAAGAAGACCTTGCCGACCGGTGCGGCGTTGTCGTGGTACGGCGTCTTCTCGGCCGTAGCCTCGACGGGCGCCGGCTCCGGGTCGCTGACACCCTGGTCGGCGGCGGCGTCCTGCGTGGTGATCGTCTTGTTGGCCTCCTTGGCCGACTGCATCCGATCGGGCTTCCAGAGCCCCTCGATCACCGGGTTGACGAAGTCCTTGGCCTCACTGAGCCACTTGTCCTTGTCCCAGTCCTGCCAGCCGCCGTCGATCCACTTGTCGACATCGACGCCGTGCTCCTTGAGCTTGTCCGCGATGTCGGTCGGGATCTTGATCTTGCCGTCGTCGAGTTCGGCGGCCTGGGACGCGGCCGCGTCGGCCTGCTCGCTCGCCTTGTCCTGCGCCGAGCCGTCACAGGCGGTCGCGGTCAGGGCGAGGGCGGCGACGAGGCCGGTGGCGGTGAGGCCGGAGCGGCGCCCGCGACGTGGCGCTGCGGGCGTAGGTGTGGAACGCATGGTGCGGTACCCCCCGTTGGAACGTGTGCTTGGCACCCGAAGGGCGGCGCACGCTGCGGTGCGACCCGTCGGACACGACACCCCACTATGCCCGTGGAGTTGAGGGCCAACGGCGGTGAGGCGGTGAAGGTTTCCGCACCGTCCCGCCGCCGAGGCCTATGGAGCCGTCACCGACCACCTGGCGGCGTCGCTGACCGGCATCGCGCGAACGTCACTGCCGTGCGAACTTGC
The DNA here is from genome assembly GCA_013362785.1 of Streptomyces sp. Lineage (GTDB taxonomy): Bacteria > Actinomycetota > Actinomycetes > Streptomycetales > Streptomycetaceae > Streptomyces. Next base: position 19,092 of record JABFVM010000108.1, read on the forward strand.
CACTCACCGAGTCGTAGATGCTCTTGGCCTCCTTGCCCAGCCGCGGGCCCGCGAGCCAGCCCGAATCCACCGGCCCGATCGAGGTGTTGGAGACCAGCGCGGGCTTGCCGTCCGAGCCGGTCGCGACCCAGCCGCCACCGGACGAACCGCCGGTCATGGTGCAGCCGATGCGGTACATCGTCGGGTCCGAAGCGGCGATCGACAGTCGGCCCGGCTTGTCCTGGCACTGGTACAGCTTCTGCCCGTCGAACGGCGCCGCGGCCGGATAGCCGATCGCCTTCATGCTGTCCACCTTGGGCACGGCCGGGGCGTTGAAGTCCACCGGAAGGGCCGAACCCACGGTCTCCTCAAGGGACTTGCCGTTGCCGCCCGCCTCCGGCTTCACATGCAGCACGGCGAAGTCGTACGAGGCGCCGTTGCCGCCCGTCGGACCGCCCTGTGCGATCCACTGGTCCGAGGTCTGCGCCCAGTCGGCCCACCAGACGCCGTACGGAGCGGCCTCCTCCTTGGTGACGCCCTTCAACTGCGCGGCGTCCTTGCCCGCGTCGTTGTACGAGGGCACGAACGCGATGTTGCGGTACCAGCCGCCGCTCTTGCCCGCGTGCACACAGTGGCCCGCGGTCCACACCATGTTGGACTTGCCGGGGTTGGCCGGGTCCTGCACGACCGTCGCCGAGCAGACCATCGTGCCTTCGGGGGAGTCGAAGAACACCTTGCCCGCCTCGGGGGCGTTGGCATGGTACGTAGGCGACACGGCCTGCGCGTCCACCGGCTGCGGCGTCGGGTCGGTCACACCCTGGTCACCGGAGAGGTCGCTCTCGTCGACGCCGCGGTCCGGGTCCTCGGCCTCGCGCATACGGTCCGGGTCCCACAGACCCTCGATGATCGGGTTGATGTAGTCCTTGGCCTCGCGCAGCCAGTCGTCCTTGTCCCACTGCTTCCAGGCGCCGTCCTTCCACTTGTCCAGATCGATCCCGTGCTCCTTGAGCTTGTCCTTGATGTCCTGCGGGATCGTGATCTTGCCTTCACCCCCGGCCGCCGCGGACGCGGTGGCCTCGCCGCCCGCCTCGGCATCGCCCGACTCGCAGGCCGTGGCGGTGAGGGCCAGTGCCGCGGCGAGCGCGACCGCGGGCAGCGGGGAGGTTCTGCGGCGCGCGCTCCTCCCTCGGCGAGCGGTGAACGACGGCCGTATCGATCGCATGATCTGAACTCCCCCTGGGGTGACAGTGCTGCGCGCCGTGGCCGTGAACTCCCGCTGATCACTCGCTGGTTCCGCGTGTTGTCACGGCGCGTTGGGACGGCAACACACACTATGCGGTTGCTGTGGGGGAGTTCCGACGGAACGGCAACGGTTTCGCTACGGGCGGTCTGACCTGGCAATAGTCCAGAAAACCAGCGAACTGCCAGGTCCCCGGCCGTGCAACTGCCGTGCGCTGCCCACGCGCCGTATGTGCACCCACTGCCTCATTTCCACCGAGCCGGACTGCACCCGGCCCGTGTTGAGGGAGAGGAAGGTCACATGGATGGGCGCCGGACGAGGCGGGGCATGCCACAACCAACCGGTCACCGGACCGGCAGAGTGCTTCTCACGCTGGGACTTGTGGTGCTGGGCGTGAGTATGGGCACTGGCGTTCGGCGTGGTCGTGTCGGACTTGGACCTGGCCGAAAAGACCCTCCCGCGTTTGGCCGCACGGAGAGGCCCGGTGTTCGCGCCGGGTCTTGCCCTGCTGAGCGGTGCCTCGACCGGAGTTGCGGCGGGGGTGTGCTGTTCTGGTTCGGGGCGCGCTTCGACGGGCTGTTCGAGGTGCTGGGCCTGACACTGTGGGGGTCTGTGGTGCCGGGAGCCGTCGTCGGCGGCTTCACCGGTACGGTCGCGGTGATCGCGGGCCTGATTCTGCGCACCCCGCACAACCCGCACAACTCGCACGACCCAGGCGACCTGGGTGACCGTCCCCTGGTGCTGACTCCGGAGCGGAGCCTGATTCAGGACCGATCGGCCGCCCTGGTGCGCGGCGCACTACTCAGCGCGATCACCTCCGTGCTCTTGCTGACCGTGGCGCTCCCGTTGCCCGAGTCCGGGGGCAACATCGTCGGAACCGCCGGCCAGTTGTGGCTGATGACAGGCCCGGCCGCGCTGGCGCTGAGAGCCTGGGGAAGGTTCCTGACCGTCCGGGTGTGGTTCGCCGTGACCGGGCGACTGCCCTGGCGGCTCATGGCGTTCCTCGGCGACGCACACGTCAAGGCGTACTCGTCGGAATTCAGGAACCTGCCCGACGGCAAGTACACCCGGCCCAACGCCTACTACGACAACAGCCTGACCGGCTGGACGACAGTGCGGCTCTGACACAGCCCCCAAGACGTCGGGATCCGCTCCGGCCCACGGATCCCGACACCGGGTTGGCCCCGCCACGGCCCCCATCGGCCGAGATCCCTCGATCCCCGTCCCCTGCCGGGTGTCCGTCGCCGGACCGACGGTTTCGGTACGGCAAGGATCTTGAGGCAACCCGTAACCCGGTGAACGGTCCGGGGTTGGTAGCGGCGGGGGGCCTGGGGTCCATGGGCGTTCCCCAGTGCCCAGTTCCCCGGAGTTTCGAGTGGACGCTCGCGGGGCTTCGTATGTCGGGTGGGGCGAGGATGCGTGAGACCTGCTCGCCCCTGGACAGCGGGAGGACAGGGAGCCATGGCCGTGACCGAATCTTTGCGCGGGGGGACCACCGAGCCGACGGGGGCGCCTGCCGTACACGAGGGGATCCTGCGGCGACAGTCGGCGCGCGAGTCCGCGGCCCGCACCTACGCGCGCGCCCTGCCGATCGTGCCGGTGCGAGCCCGCGGGCTGACCATCGAGGGCGCGGACGGCCGCCGCTACCTGGACTGCCTCTCGGGCGCCGGGACCTTGGCGCTCGGACACAATCACCCGGTCGTCCTGGAAGCCATCCGCAAGGTCCTGGACTCGGGCGCGCCCCTGCACGTCCTCGACCTGGCGACCCCCGTCAAGGACGCCTTCATCACCGAGCTGTTCCAGACCCTGCCGCCCGGTCTCGCCGACCACGCGCGCGTGCAGTTCTGCGGCCCGGCCGGCACCGATGCGGTGGAGGCCGCCTTCAAGCTCGTCCGGGCCGCGACCGGACGCACCGGAATCCTCGCCTTCAGCGGCGCCTACCACGGGATGACCGCCGGAGCGCTCGAAGCATCCGGGGGCGCCTACGACGTACGGGTCGCCCGCCTGCCCTACCCGCAGGACTACCGCTGCCCCTTCGGCGTCGGCGGGGAACGCGGCGCCGAACTCGCCGCCCGCTGGACCGAATCCGTCCTCGACGACCCCAAGTCGGGCGTCCCGCGCCCCGCCGGGATGATCCTCGAACCCGTCCAGGGCGAGGGCGGAGTGATCCCCGCGCCCGACGGCTGGCTGCGACGCATGCGGCAGATCACGGCCGACCGATCCATCCCCCTGATCGCCGACGAGGTCCAGACGGGGGTCGGGCGCACCGGCTCCTTCTGGGCGGTGGAACACAGCGGCGTCACTCCCGATGTGATGGTCCTCTCCAAGGCCATCGGCGGCAGCCTTCCACTGGCGGTCATCGTCTACCGCGACGACCTCGACGCCTGGCAACCCGGCGCCCACGCAGGCACGTTCCGCGGCAACCAACTCGCCATGGCCGCCGGGACGGCAACGCTCGCCTACGTCCGCGAGAACGGTCTCGCCGAGCGCGCGGCCGACCTGGGCTCGCGGATGCTGAGCCAACTCCGGAAGCTGGCAGGGGAGTTTTCCTGCATCGGCGATGTCCGGGGGAGGGGGCTGATGATCGGGGTCGAGGTGGTGGAGCCGGAGGACCACTCCAGGCGTGACGAGGGATGCCCTGCGGCCCTGGCGGGGATCGACGGGGCGGGCAGTGGGCCGGGGCCGGCGCATCTGACTGCTGCTGGAGAGGCCGGGGGCGCTCCCGGCCAGGCCGACGGGGGAGCTGCGGCCGATCTCGGTCGCCCGGGAGGCGGAGTCGGCGTTCTGGCCGGACTCGACCCCGCCGGAAACGCGGGTGCCACCTCGGCAGGCCGCGTCCCCGCCGGACGACGGGCCGGGGCAGAGGCAACGCGGGGCTCGGATCGTCACCCTCGACCCGCAGCACCCGACCTTGCGGCCGCTGTCCAGCGGGAGTGCCTGCGACGTGGTCTGATCGTCGAACTCGGCGGCCGCCACTCCAGCGTCGTACGGCTGCTTCCACCCCTGACCATCAGCGACGAACAGGCAGCCGCCGTACTCGACCGGCTGGCCGACGCGGTGGACGCGGTGACCCGCAGCCACGCAGGTCACGACCGCGGACATCAGCCGAACCCGCGGCACCGTCAGTACGACGACCGGGCCGATTGGACCGGCTAGCACAGCAGCCGATGAGGGCCTGCCGACCCGCACTCCGTCTTCTGCCCTCGCGCCGGTGCCCGTAGCCCCATCCACCCCTGGGCTACGACTCACTCCCAAGCCATACATCGCTCCCCCTCCCAACCTCGCTCCCAACTGGCACACCCCTCCAACCGCACTTTCGGAACGCGGCTCCCAAGCGCACGCCCGCCCCTCACCCACCGCAGAACATCGGCCGTCGCCGCACGAGCCGGAACCACCCCAAGAGGACCAGCCTTGATCACCACCCCCGCATCGACGACCGCACCGGCTCCTCGCGGGCAGGGACGCACTTCCGCGCCGGTGGGGGCGTCCAGACAGGCACCTCCATCCACATGGGGGCCTGCCCCCACTCAGGGTTCCCCCGCAGAGGCAGTTGCCCCCGCGCAAGCAACTGCACCAGCGCTGGAGAGAAGAGCGCCGCAGGAGCAGGCGTCGGGGCAGGGAGTTGCCGCGTCCGTGCCGGTCCGGGTGCCGGCCTCGGCAGACACCCCGCACACCGAGCGGCTACGCGACGCCGTTTCCGACCTCCTGGAGCATCCCGACCCGCACACCGCTGCGCAGGCCGCCGCCGTGGAGAACCTGCTCCGCTGCTGGGTACGCGAGACCGACATCCCCGCTCCCGACAACGGGATCCTCCGCATCCCCCTGCCAGCCACCGGTACGGCCCTGCTCATCCCGGTCCGCTACTGGTCCCCGACGGGGTGGCACCGCTTCGGCCTCCCACGCCTCGCCGACGCACCCGACAACTCCCCACCGGCCGACGCCGTCACCTTGGCGGCCCTGCTCACCCGTGAGACGGACGGGGGAGCCGACACCGTCTCCGCAGCCACCGACCTCGTCGCCCGTGTCGCCGACTCCGTCCGACGCACCGCCACATTCATCAGCGAATACCGGGACAGGCCCGCCGAAGGCTCCGACCTCTTCCTCAGCGCCGAGCAGGCACTCACGCTCGGACACCCACTCCACCCGACCCCAAAGAGTCGCGAGGGTCTCTCCGAGGCAGAAGCACGGCTGTACTCACCCGAGTTGCGCGGCTCCTTTCCCTTGCACTGGCTGGCTGTCGCTCCTTCCCTCCTCGCCACCGACTCGGCCTGGACCGAGCGCGGCCGTATCGTGCTCGCCGCCCGGCTCACGGCCCGCCTGGCAGGACCTGGCCTGCCGTTGCCCGACGGGTACGCGGCCCTGCCCCTGCATCCCTGGCAGTTGCGCGAGGTCCGGCATCGTCCCGAGACCGCGGCCCTGCTCGATGCCGGACTGCTCCGGGACCTCGGCGCCTACGGCGCCCCATGGCATCCCACCTCCTCCGTTCGAACCGTCCACAGATCCGACGCCGCGGCCATGCTCAAGCTGTCGCTGGGCCTGCGCATCACCAACTCCCGGCGTGAGAATCTCCGCAAGGAGTTGCACCGCGGCGTCGAGGTCCACCGACTCCTGCGCAGTGGCCTCTCTACGCAGTGGCAGGCCGCGCACCCGGGATTCGACATCGTGCGCGACCCGGCCTGGCTCGCCGTCGACGGGCCGCACGGCGGTGCCATGGCCGGCCTCGACGTGATGATCCGGCACAACCCCTTCAAGCCCTCCGACGACGTGTCTTGCGTGGCCGGACTCGTCTCGCCCCGCCCGCAGGCACAGACCGGCAAGGTCGCGGGGCGCCCCCGGCCGGACGAGCAGCCCCTGCGGTCTCGCCTCGCCGACGTGATTGAGCGCCTCGCCGCCCGGACAGGCCGCCCTCGAGGTGCCGTTGCCGCCGAGTGGTTCCTGCGCTACCTCGAACACGTCGTCCGGCCGGTGCTGTGGCTGGACGCCGAGGCCGGAATCGCCCTGGAGGCACACCAGCAGAACACGCTGCTCCTGTTGGACGGCGACGGCTGGCCTTCGGGCGGCCGATACCGCGACAACCAGGGCTACTACTTCCGTGAGTCCCGGCACGCGGCCCTCGACGCCCGACTGCCCGGCATCGGCGAGCACAGCGACACCTTCGTCTCCGATGAAGTCGCCGACGAGCGCTTCGCGTACTACCTCGCGATCAACAACGTCTTCGGCCTCATCGGAGCGTTCGGCTCTCAGCGTCTCGCCGACGAACGGTTGTTGCTCGCCGCCTTCCGTCGCTTCCTGAGCGATGTGGCCACCGGTCCTACCCGGCTGCGCACCTCACTGCCGGCCCACCTGCTCGACTCACCGGTCCTGCGCTCCAAGGCCAACCTGCTGACCCGGCTGCACGGACTCGATGAACTCGTCGGCCCGGTCGACACCCAGTCCGTCTACGTCACCATCGCCAACCCCCTGCGTCCCTGACCATCACCGTCGCTCCTCGTCACGCCGCACCTCCATCGCGGTCGACCCACCTCGGCGGCCGGCCGACCAGCACCGCTTGCTCCCCGCATCCCCGACCAACGCCTCCGCTGTTCACCAACTCCCTTTATCTCTCGGGTACATGACCCACCCCGCCTCCTGAGAAGAGTGTCGCCGTGCCTCCCACCGACGCCAGTGCCGACGCCTGTACCGCCCCCTTCGCCGAGATCGGCATCGCCACGAGCCCGGGTACTCGTGTGAGTCCGATCGACGCGACCGCCGGCGAGGCCGCCGACGCTGCAGACTGCGAGGACACGCTGGACCTGCGTCTGCCCAACGAGTTCATCGCGCTCTTCGCGGAGGACGTCGATGCGGATGGAGGCCGGAGCCGGTTCCTGGCTGGCACGGGTATGACCGATCCCGCGGCCGATCCCACGTCCTTCCTTCTGACCGCCGAAGATCTACTCGACCGCGTTGCCGACTGGGGACCGATCAGCACACCAGCGGGAGTGCTTCACCTTGTCCCCGTGTGTGTCGAGCGAGACCTTCCGATCATCGACCGGTGGATGAAAGACCCTGCCGTCGCGACGTTCTGGGGACTCGGCGGACCTGAGAACGCGGCCGAGGAGCATCTTTGGTCGCAGCTCACCGGAGACGGGCGCAGCGTTCCGTGCCTGGGCACGCTGGAGGGCACGCCGATGAGCTACTGGGAGATCTACCGTGCCGACCTCGACCCGCTGGCCCGGCACTACCCGGCTCGGCCCCACGACACCGGAGTCCATCTCCTCATCGGTGCCGTCGGCGACCGTGGGAGAGGACTCGGTGGCACTCTGCTCCGAGCCGTCGCCGACCTCGTACTCGACAGGCGGCCTGCCTGCGCTCGCGTCGTCGCTGAACCCGACATTCGCAACACCCCTTCCGTCGCGGCCTTCCTGAGCGCCGGCTTCCGGTTCTCCGCCGAGATCGAGCTGCCCGCCAAGCGGGCCGCCCTCATGGTCAGAGACCGCAGCCTGCGCCACCTTCCGTGACGCCATGTCGCAGCGTCGTCACTTTTGGTACACCGCTCGCGCCGATCCGGTTCCCACTTCCGACCAGCAGACCCAGATTCCGCTCCAGGGCAGTCGGCTCAGATCCCACTCAGGCCCGAGTTGCCACCGCATTCACACCGCCACAGCACTCACCCAGCACTGCATTTACGCGGATACCGCACGCAACAAGCACTGCACTCACGCCGCCACCGCACTCACCAAGCAGATCGCCTCACGAAGCGCCCAACCCGGCATCGGTACCGGTACCGACCGACCCCGCCCGAACCTGATCAGCCCGGGGGCCCTCCCAACCGACCCGGACGGCACCCGAACCAACCCCGATCACGCTCGAACCATCTCTGACCTCAATCGAACCGACCTCACACGCATCCGAACCGATCCGATACCCACCCGAGGAACCCCGGTCTTGATCCCGTCCCCCGTCCCCACCGCGACCACCCGTTTGTCAGTGCCGGGCCGTAGGGTGGTCGCGCTATGACAAAGCCCTCACTCCCCGAACTCCTGCATGCTGCCGTCACTGCCGTCGGCGGTACGGAGCGCCCCGGCCAGGTGACCATGGCCGAATCCGTCGCGGAGGCGATCGACGGCGACTCCCATCTGCTGGTCCAGGCCGGCACCGGCACCGGAAAGTCGCTCGGCTACCTCGTGCCCGCGCTCGCGCACGGGGAGCGAGTCGTCGTGGCGACTGCCACCCTGGCGCTGCAGCGCCAGCTCGTGGAGCGGGACCTGCCTCGCACCGTCGACGCACTGCACCCCCTGCTGCGCCGTCGCCCCGAGTTCGCGATGCTCAAGGGCAGGTCGAACTATCTGTGCCTGCACCGCCTGCACGAGGGCGTCCCGCAGGACGAGGAGGAGGGCCTCTTCGACCAGTTCGAGGCAGCCGCACCCACCAGCAAGCTGGGCCAGGACCTGCTGCGGCTGCGCGACTGGTCGGACGAGACGGAGACCGGCGACCGCGACAACCTGACGCCCGGCGTGTCCGACCGTGCCTGGGCTCAGGTGTCGGTGTCCTCGCGGGAGTGCCTCGGCGCCTCGAAGTGCGCCTACGGCGCCGAATGCTTCGCCGAGATGGCCCGCGAGCGGGCCAAGCTCGCGGAGGTTGTCGTCACCAACCACGCGCTGCTCGCGATCGACGCCATCGAGGGCGCCCCTGTCCTCCCGCAGCACGAGGTCCTGATCGTCGACGAGGCGCACGAACTTGTCTCCCGGGTCACTGGAGTGGCCACTGGCGAACTCACTCCTGGCCAGGTCAACCGCGCGGTACGCCGCGCCGCGAAGCTCGCCAACGAGAAGGCCGCCGACCAGCTCCAGACCGCCGCCGAAGGCTTCGAACGGCTGATGGAGCTGGCTCTGCCGGGCCGCCTGGAGGAGATCCCGGAGGACCTCGCCTACGCGCTCATGGCACTGCGCGACGCGTGCCGCACCGTCATCTCCGCGATCGGCGCGACCCGCGACAAGTCCGTGCAGGACGAGGACGCGGTCCGCAAACAGGCGCTGGCCTCGGTCGAGACGGTGCACGACGTGGCGGAGCGGATCACCAACGGCTCCGAGTGGGACGTCGTCTGGTACGAGCGGCACGACCGTTTCGGCGCCTCCCTGCGCGTGGCCCCCATGTCGGTGTCAGGGCTCCTGCGCGAGAAGCTCTTCGAGGACCGCTCCGTCATCCTGACCTCCGCGACCCTCAAGCTGGGCGGCGACTTCAACGGCGTAGGCGCGTCCCTGGGGCTGGCACCCGAGGGGACGGAGGGCGACGACCTTCCGCAGTGGAAGGGGGTGGATGTCGGCTCGCCCTTCGAGTACCGCAAGCAGGGCATCCTGTACGTCGCCAAGCACCTGTCCCGTCCCGCGCGGGACGGCGACCGTGTCGACATGCTCGACGAGCTGACGGAACTGATCCAGGCGGCCGGGGGCCGCACGCTCGGCCTGTTCTCCTCCATGCGCGCCGCGCAGCTGGCCGCCGAGGAACTTCGCTCCCGCATCCCCGAGTTCCCCATCCTCCTCCAGGGCGAGGAGACGCTCGGCGAGCTGATCAAGAACTTCTCGGCCGACTCGAAGACCTGTCTGTTCGGCACCCTGTCCCTCTGGCAGGGCGTCGATGTGCCCGGTCCCAGCTGCCAGCTGGTCGTCATGGACAAGATCCCGTTCCCACGCCCGGACGACCCGCTGATGAGCGCCCGCCAGAAGGCCGTGGAGGACGCCGGCGGCAACGGCTTCATGGCGGTCGCCGCCACTCACGCCGCGCTGCTCATGGCCCAGGGCGCCGGCCGCCTCGTACGGGCATCGGGGGACCGCGGCGTGGTCGCCGTACTGGACCAGCGGCTGGCCACGGCACGGTACGGGAGCTATCTGAAGGCGTCACTGCCCGACTTCTGGTACACGACGGACCGTAATCAGGTCCGAAAGTCGCTGGCCACGATCGACGCGGCGGCGAAGCAGGCAGAGGCGGAGGCGGATCAGCCGCAGTGATGAGGGGCGGCCTGTCGCGATGCCGCGACAGGCCAACTCCCCGTCTTTATCCTCCACGACGGGCCAACCGTCGATCTGATATCCCTCGGTCCGACATCCGCCGATGTCGGCTGCCGCCATGCACCTACTGCCCTGCACCAGGCGGCGCAGCCCCCTGGCAACAGGGCCCATAACAGCACAGGGCCCCGGAACCGGCGCAGGGGTTCCGGGGCCCGGTCAGAGAGCGATGCCCTTCGGCATCGCCCGCCGCAGCCGTCACACGCGGCGCAGCACCGCCACCACCTTGCCCAGGATGGTGGCGTCGTCGCCCGGGATCGGCTCGTACGCCGAGTTGTGCGGGAGGAGCCAGACGTGGCCGTCCTCGCGCTTGAAGCGCTTGACGGTGGCCTCGCCGTCGAGCATCGCGGCCACGATGTCGCCGTTCTCGGCGACCGGCTGACGCCGGACCGTGACCCAGTCGCCGTCGCAGATCGCGGCCTCGATCATCGAGTCACCGACGACCTTCAGCACGAAGAGCTCGCCGTCGCCGACCAGCTGCCGGGGGAGCGGGAAGACGTCCTCGACCGACTCCTCCGCGAGGATCGGGCCACCGGCGGCGATGCGGCCGACCAGCGGGACGTACGACGCGGCGGGCTTGCCGGCGGTGTCCGTGGGCTGCACGGAGGCGGCCTGGTCGGAGCCGCGCACCTCGTACGCACGAGGGCGATGCGGGTCGCGACGGAGGAAGCCCTTGCGCTCCAGTGCCATCAGCTGGTGTGCGACCGAGGACGTGCTCGACAGGCCGACCGCCTGGCCGATCTCCCGCATGGACGGCGGGTAGCCACGCCGCTGCACCGAATCCCTGATGACCTCGATCACGCGGCGCTGCCGGTCTGTGAGCCCCGAGCTGTCCGCCCGGATGCCAGGAGGTCGGCCCGGTAGGGAGCGCTTGTGTCCCTCGGGATTCATGGCTTCGTTCATCGCATGCACCGGCTCGAGTCGGCCCTGGGAGCGGTCCTGGGCAGTGATGGTGGCACTGTCTGCGGTGGTGGTCACGTCGGCCCCTCTCGATGGTCTCCCTGCTGCACAACGGTAGTTGCTTTCGAAAGGTTGCGCCAAACACACGTTCGAGTGAAAAATCGCGAATCGCCTGACGTGATCATGTGTCTGGGTGTATGGCTAACGCGCTTCCCGGCGGACAAAAGGGCCCATTGTTGTACTCTTCACCGTCGGTGTACGACCTCGTGGGTTGTCGCCCCAGTCTGCCATCCGGCATCGGATCAACCGTGGAGTGACCCCCATCTGTGCGGGAGTCGCACGTCCCCTCCGTGTGGCGCTCACGGTATCTCCGTATGTGTCACGGCGATACGGCTGTGCATGCACGTGTGTGTCGTGGCCTTGCGGTCTACAGCGCGTGACCGTGCGTACGCGACACGCGCGCATGGCGTGCATGTATGAGCCAATCCCCACATGTAGTGGTTGGATTGCAGCAGCAGCCCAGAAGTTGTGGTCCCCCGGGTCTTTGGACGCTCGGAGATCGCCTATGCTTGGGGCTGCTTCGAGGGGCCCATGAGGTCCAGCGAGGCTATTGAGTCTGCTGTGAGGAGGGTTGGAGTTATGCATTGCCCCTTCTGCAGGCACCCCGACAGCCGTGTCGTCGACAGTCGTACGACCGACGACGGCACGTCGATCCGCAGGCGCCGTCAGTGTCCGGACTGCTCCCGTCGTTTCACGACCGTGGAGACGTGTTCGCTGATGGTGATCAAGCGATCCGGAGTCACCGAGCCGTTCAGTCGCATCAAGGTCATCAACGGTGTGCGCAAGGCATGCCAGGGACGACCTGTCACCGAGGACGCTCTCGCCCAGCTCGGCCAGCGGGTCGAGGAGGCGGTGCGGGCCACCGGTAGTGCCGAGCTGACCACCCATGACGTAGGGCTGGCCATACTCGGCCCGTTGCAGGAGCTCGACCTCGTCGCCTATCTGCGATTCGCCTCCGTCTACCGGGCGTTCGACTCGCTTGAGGACTTCGAGGCCGCGATCGCGGAACTCCGGGTGGTGACGGGAAGCCCCGCCGCGGACGACGACGACCGCGAAGACGACGCAGGACCTGTCACGGGGGGCCGGGAAGACGATCGCGGGTCCGGAGGGGCTGGACAAGTCCCCGTTCCCGCCGGCGCCGCCGACTGAGGCGGGCCGGATCCGGTCCTCGGACTCCGGATCCGGCCGTGAAGCGGCGACAGAAGACCTGCTGCGGGTGGCGATCAGAGGGTGCCCGCAGCACCAGACAGAACACCGTGCCACGGGGAACATCGGGGCACTTCAGGGCGTTTTAGCCCGTACAGGGAGGCGGCATGACAGAGACGGCGAGCGGTCCGGCACGGAGTTCCCGCGCCAAGGGCCCCAAGGCGGCCAAGGGACTGCGTATCGAGCGCATCCACACCACCCCCGGCGTGCACCCGTACGACGAGGTGGCCTGGGAGCGCCGTGACGTCGTCATGACCAACTGGCGCGACGGCTCGGTCAACTTCGAGCAGCGCGGCGTCGAGTTCCCCGACTTCTGGTCGGTGAACGCGGTCAACATCGTCACCAGCAAGTACTTCCGCGGTGCCGTGGGCACCCCGCAGCGCGAGGTGAGCCTCAAGCAGCTCATCGACCGCATCGTGAAGACGTATCGGAAGGCCGGCGAGGACTACAAGTACTTCGCCTCGCCCGCCGACGCCGAGATCTTCGAGCACGAGCTGGCGTACGCCCTCCTGCACCAGATCTTCAGCTTCAACAGCCCCGTGTGGTTCAACGTGGGCACGCCGCAGCCCCAGCAGGTCTCCGCCTGCTTCATCCTGTCCGTCGACGACTCCATGGAGTCGATCCTCGACTGGTACAAGGAAGAGGGCATGATCTTCAAGGGCGGCTCCGGCGCCGGCCTGAACCTCTCCCGCATCCGCTCCTCCAAGGAACTGCTGTCCTCCGGCGGCAACGCCTCGGGCCCGGTCTCCTTCATGCGCGGTGCCGACGCCTCCGCAGGAACGATCAAGTCGGGCGGCGCCACCCGCCGCGCGGCCAAGATGGTCATCCTCGACGTCGACCACCCCGACATCGAGGACTTCATCGAGACCAAGGTGAAGGAAGAGGAGAAGATCCGCGCCCTGCGTGACGCGGGCTTCGACATGGACCTGGGCGGCGACGACATCACGTCCGTCCAGTACCAGAACGCCAACAACTCGGTCCGCGTGAACGACACGTTCATGAAGGCGGTCGAGTCGGGCGGCAAGTTCGGCCTGACGTCCCGTATGACCGGCGAGGTCATCGAAGAGGTCGACGCCAAGGCCCTGTTCCGCAAGATGGCCGAGGCCGCCTGGGCCTGCGCCGACCCCGGCATCCAGTACGACGACACCATCAACCACTGGCACACCTGCCCGGAGTCCGGCCGTATCAACGGCTCGAACCCCTGCAGCGAGTACATGCACCTGGACAACACGTCCTGCAACCTCGCCTCGCTGAACCTGATGAAGTTCCTGAAGGACGACGGCAAGGGCAACCAGTCCTTCGACGTCGAGCGCTTCGCGAAGGTCGTCGAGCTCGTCATCACCGCGATGGACATCTCCATCTGCTTCGCGGACTTCCCGACGCAGAAGATCGGTGAGAACACGCGCGCGTTCCGCCAGCTCGGCATCGGCTACGCCAACCTCGGCGCCCTGCTGATGGCGACCGGCCACGCGTACGACTCGGACGGCGGCCGTGCCCTGGCCGGTGCCATCACCTCCCTGATGACCGGCACGTCGTACCGCCGTTCCGCCGAACTCGCCGCGGTCGTCGGCCCGTACGACGGCTACGCCCGCAACGCGACGCCGCACCTGCGCGTCATGAAGCAGCACGCCGACGCCAACGGCAAGGCCGTCCGCATGGACGACCTGGACACGCCGATCTGGGCCGCCGCCACGGAGGCCTGGCAGGACGTGCAGCGCCTCGGTGAGAAGAACGGTTTCCGTAACTCCCAGGCGTCCGTCATCGCCCCGACCGGCACCATCGGTCTCGCGATGTCCTGCGACACCACCGGTCTTGAGCCCGACCTCGCGCTGGTCAAGTTCAAGAAGCTGGTCGGCGGCGGCTCGATGCAGATCGTCAACGGCACCGTCCCGCAGGCCCTGCGCCGCCTGGGCTACCAGGAGGAGCAGATCGAGGCGATCGTCGCCCACATCGCCGATCACGGCAATGTCGTCGACGCCCCGGGCCTCAAGCACGAGCACTACGAGGTGTTCGACTGCGCCATGGGCGAGCGTTCCATCTCCGCGATGGGCCACGTCCGCATGATGGCCGCGATCCAGCCCTGGATCTCCGGCGCGCTCTCCAAGACGGTCAACATGCCGGAGTCGGCGACCGTCGAGGAGGTCGAGGAGATCTACTTCGAGGCCTGGAAGATGGGCGTCAAGGCGCTCGCCATCTACCGCGACAACTGCAAGGTCGGCCAGCCCCTCTCCGCCAAGACCAAGGAGAAGGAGAAGACCGAGATCACGGAGAAGGCCGAGGCCACCATCCGTGAGACGGTCGAGAAGGTCGTCGAGTACCGCCCGGTCCGCAAGCGTCTCCCGAAGGGCCGTCCCGGCATCACCACGTCCTTCACCGTCGGTGGCGCCGAGGGCTACATGACCGCCAACTCCTACCCGGACGACGGTCTCGGCGAGGTCTTCCTGAAGATGTCCAAGCAGGGCTCGACGCTCGCAGGCATGATGGACGCCTTCTCGATCGCGGTCTCCGTCGGCCTCCAGTACGGCGTGCCGCTGGAGACGTACGTCTCGAAGTTCACGAACATGCGCTTCGAGCCGGCCGGCATGACGGACGACCCGGACGTGCGGATGGCGCAGTCGATCGTCGACTACATCTTCCGTCGCCTGGCGCTGGACTTCCTGCCCTTCGAGACGCGTTCCGCGCTCGGCATCCACTCCGCCGAGGAGCGTCAGCGTCACCTGGAGACGGGTTCGTACGAGCCCAACGAGGACGAGGTCGACGTCGAGGGCCTGGCCCAGTCGGCGCCGCGCGCCCAGGAGCTGAAGGCCGTCGCCACCCCGAAGGCCGACGCCGGGGCGGCCAAGGCGGTCCCGCAGCAGGCCCACACCAGCGCCGAGCTGGTGGAGATGCAGCTGGGCATCCAGGCCGACGCCCCGCTGTGCTTCTCCTGCGGTACGAAGATGCAGCGCGCCGGCTCCTGCTACATCTGCGAGGGCTGCGGCTCGACCAGCGGCTGCAGCTGACGCAAGGACAGGGGCGTGGCCCCAGCTGTCCGGTAACCCCTGAGGGGACCTGACGGAAGATCCGAAGAAGGGGTGCCGACATATGTCGGCACCCCTTCTTGCCGTATGCCATGGCGCGCGGAGCCGAATTCGCCCAGGAGCGGAGTCGAGTGTCCCCGCGCGCGTGGCAGCGCCTCAGGGGCGGCGAGTCCTGCCCATGGTCGCCGTGAACGTCTCCGGATCGTCCTCGAAGCCGTGGATGCCGGGGCGGAAGTCCCACGTACCCGATTCCTGGCGTACGAACTCCGCGACCGTCGTCGCCGTCGAGCCCAGGACGCCGCCGAAGTCGTCCTCGGCCAGGACGGTGTAGCCCTCGCGGATGCGCAGGGCCGGCTTGATGACGCTGACGAAGGTGCGCTGCGCCGGACGCTGCTGGATCACGACTCCGACCATCACGCGCGCGTACCGGCTGTCGAGCCGGTCGAGCTCCGCGGTCATGACCTCGTCCCAGCCGAAGCCCTTGCCGTCCTTGCTGTCCCGGTTCAGATAGATCGTGCCGTCGGGAGAGCGGCTGTCGAAGTGCACCACGTAGGCGGGATCCCCGTACGGGTCACTGGACAGATAGGTCGCGGCGACGATGTCCAGATCGGTGGGCGGCTGCCCGGCCGGACTCGGATCCCACTTGACCGAGATCTCGACTTTCCGGATCCCCTTGTTGATGGCGCTCACCAGGCTTCCCCTTCCCCGTTCCGCGTATGCCGTCGACCTGAACTGCCCAGCAGTAAAGGCCGGTTGTCCATCCTGCCACGCGCGCGGGATCGTGCGCCGGGGAGCTCTCCGGTCGAGCGTGACCGACGCCACGCTCCGTGGCCTTACCATGGCGCGGTGCTGGTCAAGTGGATTCGCTGCACCGTGGTGGACCGCCGCGGCTTCGAGCGGGGGCAGCGAAAATGGGCGGGGCTTCTGGGGGAGCCGGGATTTCGGGGACAGGGTGGGGGCTGGAGCCGGGGGCGGCAGGGCGTGGTGCACGTCTTCTCCTTCTGGGAGAGCCGTTCCTTTTACGACTCCTTCATGGCCCGTTCCCACGACAGGCTGGCGGCGGCACAGTCGGGCACCTTCAAGGACATACAGGTCAAGCTCTTCGACCACCGCTTCGACGTGAAGACCGGCTTCGAGCCGCGCTTCACCGACGCGGACCTGGTCAGGGTGGCCCACTGCCGTGTCCATGAGGACCGAGCCGAGCACTTCACGCTCATGCAGGAGAAGGTCTGGAACCCCGCGATGGCCGGCTCGCCCGGCATGATCCGCGGGCTCTTCGGCGAGGCGCCGGGTCATGAGTTCCTCGTGCTGTCCATGTGGCGGTCGGCCGCGGAGCACGGCAAGTACCGCACGGAGCGGGTGGAGCGACTGGCGCTGCGAGCCCAGACGGAGGCGGATGTCGCGGCGCTCACGGGTGACATCGTGGATCTTGAACCGACCTGGACCGTTTGAATTCCGAACCCTGTGATTCGTGCGCCCTGATGTGACCTGTGGTGCAGGAAATGTGTGACGTACGCCGTATGGGGCCCGTACGAGTGCTCGATCGGCCGTCACTCGATCTAGGGTTTTGGCATGGCACGACCACGGCGCATCGTCCTTGTCCGGCACGGAGAGTCAACGGGCAATGTTGATGACACCGTGTACGAGCGTGAGCCCGACCACGCACTGGCCCTGACCGAGCGGGGCTGGCGGCAGGCGGAGGAGACGGGAAAACGGCTGCGGGAGGTGTTCGGCCGTGAGCGAGTCAGCGTGTACGTCTCGCCCTACCGCCGTACGCACGAGACGCTCCGTGCCTTCCACCTGGATCCCGAGCTCATACGGGTGCGCGAGGAGCCCCGGCTGCGCGAGCAGGACTGGGGGAACTGGCAGGACCGCGACGACGTACGCCTCCAGAAGTCCTACCGCGACGCCTACGGGCACTTCTTCTACCGCTTCGCCCAGGGCGAGTCCGGCGCCGACGTCTACGACCGGGTCGGCAACTTCCTGGAGAGCCTGTACCGCAGCTTCGAGGCCCCCGACCACCCGCCGAACGTGCTGCTGGTGACCCATGGCCTGGCGATGCGGCTGTTCTGCATGCGCTGGTTCCACTGGACGGTCGCGGAGTTCGAATCGCTGTCGAACCCGGGGAACGCGGAGATGCGGATGCTCGTTCTCGGGGACGAAGGCAAGTACATGCTTGACCGGCCTTTCGAACGCTGGCGAGATCCGGAACCGTACGGGATCACCGGATAGAGTGGCAGGGCGATGACCGCTGATTCCTCACCTGAAGGGCGCCTGGACCGCGCCCTCGCCAGCCTGCGCGGACTCGCGGTGGGGGACGCGCTGGGCTCGCAGTTCTTCGTGCCGGTGAATTACCCGCTGCTGAAGCGGCGCGAGCTGCCGTCCGGCCCCTGGCAGTGGACTGACGACACCGAGATGGCCTGCTCCGTCGTCGCTGTCCTGGCAGCCCACCACCGCATCGACCAGGACGCGCTGGCGCGCTCCTTCGCCGAGCACCACGACTTCGACCGGGGCTACGGCCCTGCGGTCAATCGGCTGCTGCGCCTGGTCCGGGAGGGCGGCGACTGGCGCGAGCTGTCGGCCGCGCTCTTCAACGGACAGGGGTCCTGGGGCAACGGCGCCGCGATGCGTATCGCGCCCCTCGGCGCCTGGTACGCGGACGATCCGGAGCAGGCGACCCACCAGGCCGAGATCTCGGCCTACCCCACGCATCAGCACCGCGAGGCCGTCGTCGGCGCCATGGCCGTCGCCGCGGCCACCGCCCTGGCCTCCGCGCCCGGCGGCCCGCCCAGCCCGGAAGCGCTTCTCGACGACGTCATCGCCCTCGTTCCGAAGAGCGCGGTCGGAGCGGGCCTGCGGCGCGCCCGGGACATGCTCGACTACGGCGACGCGGCCACGGTCGCGGCCGTCCTGGGCTGTGGTCGGCGTACGACGGCACACGACACCGTGCCCTTCGCACTGTGGTCGGCGGCGCGGGCTCTCGGTGACTACGAGCAGGCCTTCTGGACGACCGCGCAGGTCGGCGGTGACGTGGACACCACGTGCGCCATCGTGGGCGGGGTGATCGGCGCCGGGAAGGCCGGGGCGATGCCGGTCGAGTGGGCGGAGCGGACCGAGGGACTCCCGGCATGGGTGCCGACGGCGGCGTAACGCCCCTCTGGCCTGCCCGCCCCCTTGCCCTGCCGGAAATTCAATAACTTTCTGTGCCCACTGGGAACTCTGCGTGACTGCCGGTCCGTTGTCGTGGCAGTTGGTGTGCGACCGCTGGGGCCGCATACGCAGGTGACACACGAGGGGCGCAGGGGGTGGGGCCATGGGGCTCATGTCGGTGCTGGGGGTGCTGTTCGTCGTGGCAGCCGCAGCCGCAGCCGCAGCCGCAGCCGCAGCAGGGGCCGGGCTTCGGCATTCCCGTGCCGACGGGGTCGGTCCCACGCCGGTCGGAGGGAAGGTGGCGCGGATGGCCGGTTCGTCGTCCTCGTCGCCGGTCCCCCGGACGCGATCCGGCCACCCGCAGTCCTTTGCCTGCCCTGTCGGCGCCTGCTCTGCCGGGTCAGCCGGCCATCGGGCCCGCCGTCCCGGCGAGGGCCTCCAGGTCGCTCTTGCGGACCCGGATCACCAACCAGGCGGTGGCCAGGGCGAGCACGGCCATCGCGGCTGCCGCCACGAAGCCCGTCGAGATGCCCTGCGTGAGGACGTCGTGGCCCCAGGGGCCGGGCAGCTGATGGGTGTTGGCGAACTCCGCCTTCTGCTCCGGCGACGCCTCGGCCATGAACTTCGGCAGCTGCTTCTCCGCCTCGTCCTTGCTGGCGGATCCGAACACCGTCGTCAGAATGGACAGGCCAAGCGAACCGCCCACCTGCTGAGTGGCGTTGAGCAGGCCGGACGCGGCACCGGCCTCGTGCTGGGCGACGCCGGAGACAGCGGTGATCGTCAGCGTCACGAAGTTCAGGCCCATGCCGAAGCCGAACATCAGCATCGGTCCGAGCACTCCGCCGACATAGGAACTGTCGGCGCTGATGAGCGTCTGCCAGGCCAGCCCGGTGGCGGTGAGCGCCGAGCCCACGAGCATGAACGGCTTGGGGCCGAGCACCGGAAGGAAGCGCTGCGAAAGGCCCGCCCCGAGCGCGATCACCACCGTCACTGGCAGGAAGGCGAGGCCGGCCTCGATCGGGCTGTACTGCAGCACGTTCTGCACGAAGAGAACGATGTAGAAGAACATGCCGAACATCGCCGCGGCCAGGCTGAGCATGATCACATAGGTGCCCGAGCGGTTGCGGTCGGCGAACATCCTGAGTGGGGTGATCGGCTCCTTGGCCCGCGACTCGATGAACGCGAAGGCCAGCAGCAGGACCACCGCGGCGGCGAAGGAGCCGATGGTCAGGCTGTCCCGCCAGCCCTCGTCGGCCGCCCGGATGAAGCCGTAGACGAGGGACGCCATGCCCGCCGTCGAGGTCAGCGCGCCCGCTATGTCGAAGCGCCCGGAATGCCGTTCGGATTCGCTGATGTACAGCGGTGTGAGCAGGGCGATCACGATGCCGATCGGCACGTTGACGAAGAGCACCCACCGCCAGTCGAGCCACTCGGTGAGCATGCCGCCCGCGAGCAGGCCGATGGCTCCACCGCCGGCGGAGACTGCGGCGAAGACGCCGAACGCCCGGTTCCGTTCCGGGCCTTCGGGGAACGTGGTGGTGATGAGCGCCAGCGAGGTGGGCGAGGCGATCGCGCCACCCACCCCTTGGAGCACGCGTGCGGCCAGCAGTTGCCAGGGCTCCTGGGCGAGTCCGCCGAGCAGGGAGGCCAGCGTGAACAGCAGGATGCCGGTCATGAAGACCCGGCGGCGGCCCAGGATGTCACCCGCGCGGCCACCGAGGAGCAGCAGACCGCCGAAGGTGAGGGTGTAGGCGCTGACGACCCAGGTGAGGTCGGTCGTGCTGAACTTGAGCGCGTCTTGAATGTGCGGGAGTGCGATGTTCACAATCGTCGCGTCGAGTACCACCATGAGTTGGCAGGCCGCGATGACGGTGAGTGCGATACCAGGATGCCCCTCCCGGCGGGCCGCACCTGGTTTCTGGTCCTTGATCAACTGAGAGGTTGTCACTATGGGTCCCCCACAAGTGCCTTAGTGAACGCTCGCGTTCACTGTCGCGTCAACCGTAGTGAGTCCCCAGTAGTGAACGCAAGCGTTCACTGGAGTCGTCATCGCGCGGCGTTTCCCCCGTAGTTGCCGCGTGCTGCCCCTCGTCCCCGGAATTCCGCTTCCCTTGTTCGTTGGAGACGCTCAGATGGTTACCTCGCGCTGGACGGCCGCTCCCGCTCAGACGGCCTCCCCCCGCCGGCGCGGCGTCGTGCTCGAACGCGCGATCCTCGATGCCGCGCTGGAACAGCTCAGTACGGTCGGCTGGAACGGCCTCACCATGGAGGGCGTCGCCGCGGGCGCCCAGACGGGTAAGGCCGCCGTCTACCGGCGGTGGCCGTCCAAGGAGGACCTCGTGGCCGACGCGCTGCGGGCCGGGCTGCCAACCTTCGAGTCGGCTCCCGACCTGGGGGGCGTGCGCGAGGACCTGCTCGAGCTGTGCAGGCAGGCGCGGGAGGCGATGTTCTCGCGCCCCGGTTTCGCGCTGCGCTCGGTGATTCACGAATGCGACAGTCTCCAGGCCGAGCGCTTTCACGGCGTGATCTTCGACGGGGTCGTGGAGCCCACCATTCGGTTGCTGCGTGAGGTCATCACCCGCGGAATTGAGCGGGGGGAGGTGCGCGCCGATGCGGCGAACGGCTATGTCTTCGACGCCATTCCGGCGATCATGATGTACCGCTCAAAGATGTGCGGCAGTGAATGGAGCGACCAGGACATCGAGGAGATGATCGACCAGTTGATGGTTCCCCTGCTCCGTCCGACGGGGCCCTGAGCGATCGCTTCGCCGACGTGGCGGTCGCTTCGGTGAACCAGGGTGTCGAAGCAGGTTCGCGGCGGCGTACGCTTAGGGCGCCATGCCGTATGAACCGCCTACTCACACCGTCGAGCGCTCCCTTCGAGCCACGACCGGAGCGAAGATCATTGCCGGTGTCGACGAGGTGGGGCGCGGCGCGTGGGCCGGGCCCGTCACCGTCTGCGCGGCGATCACCGGACTGCGTCGGCCCCCCGAGGGCCTGACCGACTCCAAGCTGCTCACCGTCAAACGGCGCACCGTGCTCGCCGAGGAACTGCGGACGTGGGTCACGTCGTACGCCCTGGGGCACGCCTCCCCGGAGGAGATCGACGGCCTGGGGATGACGGCCTCGCTGCGGCTCGCCGCGGTCCGTGCCCTGGAGGCCCTGCCGGTCCGCCCCGACGCGGTGATCCTCGACGGGAAGCACGACTACCTCGGAACGCCCTGGCGGGTCCGTACGGTGATCAAGGGTGACCAGTCCTGCGTGGCGGTCGCGGCGGCCTCGGTGATCGCCAAGGTGCAGCGCGACAAAATGATGGCCGAACTGGGTATCGACCATGCAGACTTCTGTTTTGCGGACAACGCCGGGTATCCGTCGCCCGTGCACAAGGCGGCACTGGCGGAACGGGGACCCACCCCGCATCACCGGTTGTCGTGGGCGTATCTTGATGCGCTGCCCCAGTGGCGGCATCTCAAGAAGGTCCGCACCTGGGTGGAAGGAAGCGTTCCGGAGATCGAGGGCCAGCTCGG
This sequence comes from Streptomyces sp., assembly GCA_013362785.1. GTDB lineage: Bacteria > Actinomycetota > Actinomycetes > Streptomycetales > Streptomycetaceae > Streptomyces. The sequence goes on from JABFVM010000108.1 coordinate 41,215, forward strand.
CTTCGATTTCTGACGATTCCGCTCGCACTTGTGTGCCACCCGCTCGCGCGAGCCGCACCAGCGTTTGATAAATATCAGCTCATGCCTCTCATTCCCGAGGAGCCTCAGATTCACGAGAGTGCCCAGGGTCCCCGCGCCACGCCGGCCAGTGGCCGTACCGCGCCGACCCCCCGCCCCGTACCCGGCCCCCGCCCCGCGGCTTCGTCGCGTCCCGGCCGACCCGGGCCCCCGCGGCCCGCGCCGCCGGTGCAACGTACGCCGCGTGACGTGGCCGTGACCAAGCCCGGGCCCTCGGCCCCGGCTGCCCCTGCCGCCTCCGCCCAGGCTGTGGCGGCCCCGCAGATTCAGCTGATCCCGGCCTCGCCCGAGGGTGCGCTCGACGCTGCCGAGGAGGCCGTCGACCTGCTCCTGGAGTCGGGTCGCGCTCCCGGCGACGTGCTGGTGATCACCACGGGGGAACAGCACCCGTGGGCCGCTCACGAGCTGTCCTTCGGCGAAGCCTCCTACTGGGCGCAGCACGACGCGGGTGACGACGTCTTCTATGCCGCTGCCTCCGCAGTCGGTCGTGCCGCGTCGCGCCCGGTGGTCGTGGTCGCCGTCAACGGCGGTCCCGACACAGCTGCCGCCACTGCCCTGCCTCTGGCCCTCAGCCAGGCGAGCGCCCTGCTGATCGTCTGCGGTGACCCGCAGCGGATCAACTCGGTGCTGGGCGCGGGCGTCTGAGCCGGTTCCGGCTCGTCCGGCGGGACACCCCGCGGGACACCGGGGGGACACGACGCCACTGTGGTGTCGTCCGCACGGCGAGGCCTTCGGCGTGCACGGATGCGTGGGGGTGCGTACGGAATTCGCCGTGCGCAGGCCCTGCCGGTTCGGGACGCGACTCCACGTCGTACGGATAAGTCGTTCGGATGCGTCGTCGTGGGGCGTCCGGACGCGCGTCGTTCTTGGTCGTCGTGATCAGGGGTCGTCGCGAGTCGCCGGAGCGCAGTACGCCTGCGCGACCGTGGTCGCAGCCTCGCAGCCTCGCAGCCTCGCAGCCTCGCAGCCTCGCAGCCTCGCAGCTGGGAGCCCTCTCGGTGTTCTCAGCGAGCTGCCGCGCGCCGCAGGATCTCCGAGGCCGCGCCGCCGGTGCGGGGCAGGGGGAGCGCTGCCTCGGACGTGCCGAAGGGCTCCGGTGACGAGTCGGAGCTGGGGCGGCGGCCGCCGCGGCCCTCGCCGAGGACCTGCCAGCCGTCACGGGTCAGCGTGATGTACGCGCCGCAGCGCAGCCCGTGCAGGGTGCAGGCGTCCCGCAGGCCCCACATCCAGGCGCCGTCCTCCTCCGTCCAACGGGCGTCGCCCTCGCGGCAGTAGAGCAGCACCGCGGTGCGTACCGGGGTGCGTCGGCGCAGGTCGTGCGGGATGACGCGGCGCAGCTGGGCGAGCAGGGCGTTGCGGAACATCCAGCCGTCGGCCGGTGCCGAGCGGCGGGTGAACGAGGCACTCGCCCGCAGTCGCTCGTCCGGGTCGAGTACGGCCACGATCGCGGTGTCCGGCCCGGGGCGGTGCCGTGAGTGCAGACCGCTGACGACCTCCCGTGGGTTGCGCAGCAGCGGGATTCCCGCGGCAGCCCACTCCCCGGGTTCGAGCATGCGGGCCAGGGGGTTGGCGGATGCGGCGGACAGGTCGGCTGACGTCGACGTGGATGCCGCGGAGGACGGAGCGAATCCGAAGGTCACGGTCCTCCCTTCGGCTACGCGCCCACACTGCGGGCGGGGTCGGAATCGGGGGAGCGCACACCGCAGCAGAGCCCTACCGGATCACGGACGAGCCGCGCGGGGAGCGGACCTCAATTCTTCCTGCCGAACCGGAATGCGGCAACGAGCAATTGGGGCCACCGCCCGATATCCAATGGTGTGTGGGTTATATCCCTACCCAGCGCGTCACCGTGCGACGCATGGGTTGACTGGGTACAACCAGGTCGTACGTCTCTGATGCCTGAGGGATCCGGGGCGCGTCGGTTGCAGGCCGGGATTCGTGCGGCATCGACGCCATGGTCGGGCGGACGGCAGGCGAGCTGTGATCTCGCCGGTCCGGTCGATCCGCTGTAGGCAGGAGACGGGGGTCTCTGCTTCCGAAAGCGGGGTGAAGTGGCCGACTGTCAGTGCTGTCGGGTTGCATGGGGGCATGGACGTTCTGGAGCTGCGCGCTGAAGCCGATGCCATCCTCGCCGAGCTCGTCGGTGCCCCCGAGGGCTCGGCGCGCCTGCGGGAGGACCAGTGGCAGGCGGTGGCGGCTCTGGTGGAGGACCGTCGGCGTGCCCTGGTGGTGCAGCGCACCGGCTGGGGCAAGTCGGCGGTGTACTTCGTGGCCACCGCTCTGCTGCGGAGGCGTGGCTCGGGTCCCACGGTGATCGTCTCGCCGTTGCTGGCGCTGATGCGGAACCAGGTCGAGGCGGCGGCACGGGCGGGCATCAGGGCCCACACGATCAACTCGGCCAACCCGGAGGAGTGGGAGGTCATTTACGGGGAGGTCGAACGCGGCGAGACCGATGTACTCCTCGTGAGTCCGGAACGTCTCAACGCCGTGGACTTCCGTGAGCAGGTGCTGCCCAAGCTGGCGGCCACGACCGGCCTGCTCGTGGTCGACGAGGCCCACTGCATCTCCGACTGGGGCCACGACTTCCGCCCGGACTACCGGCGACTGCGGGCGATGCTCGCCGAGCTGCCCGCCGGAGTGCCGGTGCTGGCCACCACCGCGACCGCCAACGCGCGTGTCACCGCGGATGTGGCCGAGCAGTTGGGCACCGGTGGCGGAGAGGCCCTGGTGCTGCGCGGTCCGCTGGAGAGGGAAAGCCTGCGCCTGGGCGTCGTCCAGCTGCCGGATGCCGCACATCGCCTGGCCTGGCTCGCCGAGCACCTGGACGACCTGACGGGCTCGGGGATCATCTACACGCTCACCGTGGCCGCGGCCGAGGAAGCCACCGCCTACCTGCGGCAACGTGGCTTCCGGGTGGCCTCCTACACCGGGCGCACCGAGAACGCCGACCGACTGCAGGCCGAGGCCGACCTTCAGGAGAACCGCGTCAAGGCGCTGGTGGCGACCTCGGCGCTGGGCATGGGCTTCGACAAACCGGACCTTGGATTCGTGGTGCACCTCGGCTCACCGTCTTCGCCGATCGCCTACTACCAGCAGGTGGGGCGTGCAGGGCGTGGTGTGGAGCACGCCGATGTGCTGCTGCTGCCGGGCAAGGAGGACGAAGCCATCTGGCGCTATTTCGCGGATGCGGCCTTCCCGCCCGAGCCGCAGGTGCGCGAGACCCTGTCGGCCCTCGCCGGCGCGGGGCGGCCGCTGTCCGTGCCGGCCCTGGAGGCCGTGGTCGACCTCCGGCGCACCCGGCTGGAGAGCATGCTCAAGGTGCTCGACGTGGACGGCGCCGTCAAACGGGTGAAGGGCGGTTGGATCTCCACCGGAGAGCAGTGGGTCTACGACACCGAGCGGTACGCCTGGGTCGCCCGGCAGCGGGCGGCCGAGCAGCAGGCCATGCGTGACTACGTGAGCACGTCCCAGTGCCGGATGGAGTTCCTGCGTCGGCAACTGGACGACGACGGGGCCGCCCCGTGCCGCCGTTGCGACAACTGCGCGGGCGCCTGGGTCGAGGCCAGTGTCTCGGCGGAGGTGTTGACGGGCGCGGTGAAGGAACTTGATCGCCCGGGAACGGAGATCGAGCCGCGCCGCATGTGGCCCACCGGGATGCCCGCACTCGGCCTCGAACTCAAGGGCCGTATCGCGGCCAAGGAACAGTGCTCCACCGGACGGGCCCTCGGGCGGCTCTCGGACATCGGCTGGGGCAACCGGCTACGTCCACTGCTGGCCGAGAACGCGCCCGACGGCCCGGTCCCCGACGAGGTCCTGCGGGCAGCGGTGGCGGTTCTCGCCGACTGGGCGCGCTCTCCTGGCGGCTGGGCGCCGAATGTCCCGGACGCGTCGGCACGACCGGTGGGCGTCGTCGCCGTACCGTCCATGACCCGCCCGCAGTTGGTCGGTTCTCTCGCGGAGGGCATCGCGACCGTCGGACGCCTCCCCTTCCTGGGCACGCTGGCGTACGACAGGCCGAGCGGGGCCCACGCGGCACGGCGCAGCAACTCCGCACAACGTCTCAGGGGGCTGTTCGACGCCTTCACCGTTCCCGAGGAACTGGCCGAGGCCCTGGCCCGCTCCCACGGCCCTGTCCTGCTCGTCGACGACTACACCGACTCCGGCTGGACACTTGCGGTCGCTGCGCGACTGCTGCGCCGGGCGGGCAGTGAGCAGGTTCTTCCGCTGGTCCTTGCGGCTGCGGGCTGACTCATCCCGCACTGGGTGTTCCCGCACTGGGTGTTCGACGGACGTCGCCGGGTGACACGCGTGATGCCCGGTGACGGCCCGGCCCTCGTCGGCGTCCGGTGCCGCTTGTTCTGGGGAGGTGCGGAGGGAGAATCGGCTGCTCGCTCAAGCGGGTTGTCGTGCCCCTGATCGGACTTATCCACAGGGCAAACCGGAGCCTCGTGATCCGCGAGATCGTCTCCACATGACGAACCACGGCGAAACGACTGGATCTTCCGAGAACGACGACAGCGTGGGCAGCGAACAGCAAGTCTCCGCTGGGAAGGTCGGCCCGAACGGCGGGCATGAGGCGCACGGCGGGCCGGGTGGCGATGACGACCCCCGACAGCGCTCGCCACAGGCGGACGAACTCGACTGTACCGCGTACGACGGGAGCTTGGCCGAGCACCAGGTCACCCTGCGTACCCCGGACGAACTGGCCGACGCGCTGCCGTATCTCCTCGGG
>JABFVM010000574.1 GCA_013362785.1 Streptomyces sp.
GAGCCGCCCCTCACCCTGGAGCGGACCCACGCCCCGGAGCCGAACCGCGCCCCGGCGCCAACCCGCGCCCTGGAGCGGCCGCGCGCTGTAAGGCGACCTCGCACCCCGGCAACCTCCGCGCCCCCGGCGGCCACTGCTGTGCGACACGGTACGCAGGCGGAGGCGGGAGGCCCCGATGGGCAGCACGGTGAGCGGCATGCGCAATACGGCGATCTGGACGGCGGCGGCGATGGGCGCGGCGCTGCTGACGGTGTGGGGGCCGGCGAGCGAGGCGTACGGGGCGACGACGCTGGTCGTGGCGACCGACGGGAGCGACTCGGCGCCGGGCACCCTGGACCGGCCGTTGCGGACCGTGCAGCGGGCGGTGGACCTGGCGAAGCCCGGCGATGTCATCACCGTGCGCGGCGGCACCTACGCCCTCGCCGACAACATCACCATCACCACCTCGGGCACCGCCGCCCAGCCCATCACCCTGGGCCCCTACCAGGGCGAGCGCGTGGTCGTCGACGGTGAGCGGCTGCCCGCCAGTCACACGCCGGTCGGCGGCAGCATCCCGCGGGCGGAGCGCGGGGCGATCCACATGGAGGCCTCGTACTGGCGGATATCCGGCCTGGAGGTGGTCAACGGCCCGTACGGCGTCTATTGCGACGGTTGCAACCACAACGTCTTCTCACGGCTGTCCACGCACGACAATTACGAGTCCGGCTTCCAGCTCCAGGGTTCGTCCGCCGACAACCAGATCCTGAATCTGGACAGTTACGGCAACCGGGACCCCCGCAAGAACGGCGAGAGCGCCGACGGCCTGGCCATCAAGGAGGGCAGCGGAACCGGCAACGTGGTGCGCGGCGCCCGTTTGTGGAACAACGTCGACGACGGCTTCGACGCCTGGAAGTTCTCCTCACCCATTCTGATCGAGAACACCATCGCGTACGGCAACGGCTACAACCGCTGGAACTTCCCGGACTTCTCGGGCGACGGCAACGGCTTCAAGATGGGCGGCGGCAGCCCGGCCCCGGCGGTGGGCCACACCCTGCGCAACACGATCGCGTACAAGAACGCGGCGCACGGCGTCACCGACAACGGCAATCCCGGCGCCCTGGCCCTGACCCGCAACACGACCTGGGGCAACGCGGGCACCGGCTTCGACGCCGACGTCGCGGGCGGCACCGCCGCCCTCACCGCCAACCTGTCCATCGCCGACGCACGCCCGGCGGCCGTCGGCACGGGGACGATGGCGAGCGGCAACTCCTGGAACCTGGGCGGTACTTGGGACGCCTCCTCGGTACTCAGCACCGACCCGGCCGCGCTCACCGGGCCCCGCGCGACCGACGGATCGCTGCCGTCGGCCCGGGGCTTCCTCGTGCCCCGCAACGGCACGGCCGTCGGCGCCCGCTTCTGAGCCACCGGACCGGGCGGCACTCGCCGGGTCGAGTTTCAGACAGTCCGGCCGGGAGAACTGGTCCGGACTATTTCCGGGAAGGCCCCTTTCGCAGGCCACCGAAGGCCGCGAAAGGATCGTGAGCGGCGTGAACGCGCCATCGGAGCAGGACAATTCAACGTCGCGGTTGATTCTTCAATGAGCCCGCTGCCATACTCCGGCTTCTGGCTTCGCCGCCGCTCACAGCCTCCCCACAACTAAGCCCGCGCTCCCGTATGTCCGGCATGCCGCAGCAAAGAAGGTGCGCCTGTGCCCGAGTTTTCACCTTGGCACGACAATTCTTTCACATACAGTCCCCCGAAAAATGAACCCGCGCCGGCCCGGCGCATATCCGAAGATCCCGAATTCCACTCACTGCGCCGCGCTCAGCGCAGATTCGGAGTCCGTGCGACGGTCCTGTCCGTCGGCGGATTCCTGCTGTACGTGCTCCTCTCGCACACCGTCCCCGGCGTGATGAACGAGCGCGTGGCCGGCCATCTCACCCTCGGTCTCACCCTGGGCCTGGGCCAGTTCGTCGTGATGGGCGTGACCGCCTGGGCCTATCTCCGCTATATGCGCACCCGTGTCGACCCGCTCGCCCGCGGCCTCGGCTCACGACTCGACCAGCACGAAGCGGACTCGGCCCGCACCGCCGCGGCGAGCGGCGACGCCGGGCAGACCGTCCGGCCCGGCTCCAGGGGGTACCCCACGTGGTGACCATGTCCGAAGGCATCGTCGACCGGTTCAGCCTGCAACTGACGTTCGTGCTGTTCCTGTCGGTGGTCGTGGTCACGCTGTTCATGGCGCTGCTGACGGCCCCTCAGCGCGACGAGCTCAGCGAGTTCTACCTCGGCAACCGCACGATGTCCCCGCTGCGCAACGGCCTCGCCATGTGCGGCGACTACCTCTCCGCCGCCACCCTGCTGGGCAGTACCGGACTGGTCGCCCTCAACGGGTACGACGGACTGCTGTACCTGGGCGGCACGGTCGTCGCCTGGATGATGGTGCTGCTGCTCATCGCCGAACCCCTGCGCCGGGCGGGCCGGTTCACCCTGGGCGACACGCTGGCCCTGCGGCTGACCCGGCTGCACCGGCCCGCGCGACTCGCCCTGGCCGTGTGCACCCTCGTCATCACGACCCTTTACCTGGTGGCCCAACTCGTCGGCAGCATCGCCCTGTTGACCCAGTTCACCGGCGAGCCCGGCGCCGCCACCCGCACCCTGTGCGTGATCGTGATCGGCACCGTCGTCATCGTGTACGCGGCCATCGGCGGCGCCCCCGGCGCCACGGTCATCCAGATCATCAAGGCCGTGATGCTGATCGCGGGCGTGGCGGTCACCGCGATCATGGTGCTCAACCACTACGACTGGAACCCGAACGCCCTGCTGTCCGCGGCCGCGAACCACAGCGGCACCGGCACCCAGTTCCTCGAACCCGGACTGCGGTACGGCGTCAGCACCACCAGCAAGATCGACTTCTTCAGCCTGGAACTGGCGATCGTCCTCGGTCTCGCCGCCCTCCCCCACGTACTGATGCGCCTGCTCGCCCCGCGCAAGGTCGACGTACTGCGCTCCTCCGTCGTCTGGGCGGTGGGACTGGTCGGCCTGGTGTGCCTGGCGGCCGGGATCCTCGGCCTCGGTGCCACCGCCGTCGTCGGCCGGGAGACCATCGCGGAGACCGACCACAAGGGCGACTCCGCGGTCCTGCTGCTGGCCAACGCCCTCGGC
>JABFVM010000423.1 GCA_013362785.1 Streptomyces sp.
GGAGGAGGAGTTTCCGGGGGACGAGGCCTATCCGGTGCATCAGTTCCCGGAGATCACCGAGTTCCTGCATGAGCGGTGGGCCTCCGGCGGGGAGCCCAACGCGTGGGTGGAGACCGCCGACGGTCTCTCCGCCGGTCACCCCGGGTACTGCCATCAGCGGGTGGCCGCTCTGCGGCGGCGTGGGCGGGGGTGCTGTGTCGTCGCGCCGATCGTGCTGAACGGGCGGGCGTGGGGGGAGCTGTATGTCGCCCGGTCCGTCGGAGATCCGGTCTTCGACCGGGGGGACGCCGACTTCGCGACCGTGCTGGCGTCCGTGGTGGCCGCCGGGATCGCGCAGAGTGAGCGGCTGGAGGAGGCTCGGCGGCTGGCGTTCACCGATGCGCTGACCGGGCTTGCGAATCGGCGGGCGGTCGATGTGCGGCTGGAGGAGGCGATCGAGCGGCATCGGGAGCAGGGGGCCGTGGTCAGCCTTGTGGTGTGTGACCTCAATGGGCTCAAGCGGGTCAATGACACCCGGGGGCATGCCGTGGGGGATCGGTTGCTGGAGCGGTTCGGGTCGGTGTTGTCGTTGTGCGGGGCCATGTTGCCGGGGGCTCTTGCGGCGCGGCTCGGTGGGGACGAGTTCTGTCTGCTGGTCGTGGGATCGCCTGCCGATGATGTGGTGAAGGCCGCCGATGAACTGTGCCGTCGGGCCGGGGAGTTGGAGCTGGGGGAGGGGGTCGCCTGTGGGGTGGCGTCCACCGAGGACGCGATTGGGGATGTCCGGTCGGCTCGGCGGTTGTTCCGGCTTGCCGATGCGGCGCAGTACCAGGCGAAGGCTGTGCGGGCGGATCGGCCTGTGGTGGCGGGGCGGGAGGGGCCCGATGATCCGGTGGTGCGGCTTGCCGATGCGGAGCCCTTCGGGGAGGGGGCCGTGGAGCGGCGGCGGTTCCGGGGGCGGGTGCCGTGACGGTGTGTGTGGTGGGGGTGCGTCGCGGTTGCTGTGGGCGGGTTCTCGCCCCCGCCGCCCCTACCCGTCCCATCCTCCAGGGGCTCTGCCCCTTCGACCCCGGGTCGTTCTGGGGGCTGCCGCCCCCAGGCCCCCGCTTCGGCCCTTAAGGGGCCTTGTCCTCAAACGCCGGACGGGCTGGATGGTGTGGCCGGCGCCGGGAAGCGGCAGCGTCCCGTCGGGTGGGTGGGGGCTAGGGACGGTGCGGTCTTGTTCTCGGACGCCGGACGGGCTGAATGATGCGGGGGGGGCGGTAGCCCACTGGTTTCGGTAAGGGGTGAACCGATTCTCGGCTAGTGACATCTTCGTCTTCAGTGCGTACGCTCCTGAATATGGATATGCACACTGTGGTGGTGGGGACGTCCGGGGTCACCGCGTCCGACGTCCTCGCCGTGGCGCGCGGCGGGGCCCGGGTCGAGTTGGCGGGGGAGGCGGTCGCGGCGTTGGCCGCGGCTCGCGAGATCGTGGAGGCGCTGGCCGCCAAGCCCGACCCCGTGTACGGCGTCTCCACCGGCTTCGGTGCCCTGGCGACCCGGCACATCAGCCAGGAGCTGCGGGCCCAGCTGCAGCGCAACATCGTCCGGTCGCACGCCGCCGGGATGGGGCCGCGCGTGGAGCGGGAGGTCGTACGGGCCCTGATGTTCCTGCGGCTGAAGACGCTCTGCTCGGGGCACACCGGCGTACGGCCCGAGGTCGCGCAGACCATGGCCGATGTGCTCAACGCCGGTATCACGCCCGTTGTTCACGAGTACGGCTCGCTCGGGTGCTCCGGTGACCTCGCGCCGCTGTCCCACTGCGCCCTCACGCTGATGGGGGAGGGCGACGCCGAGGGGTCGGACGGGGTCGTGCGGCCCGCCGGTGAGCTGCTCGCCGCGCACGGTATCGCTCCCGTCGAGCTGCGCGAGAAGGAAGGTCTCGCCCTCCTCAACGGCACCGACGGCATGCTCGGCATGCTGGTCATGGCCCTCGCCGACCTGGACAGCCTGTACAAGGCCGCCGACATCACCGCCGCGCTCAGCCTCGAAGCCCTTCTCGGGACGGCGAAGGTGCTCGCGCCCGAGTTGCACGCCATCCGGCCGCACCCGGGGCAGGGCGCCTCCGCCGCCAACATGCTCGCCGTGCTGGAGGGTTCGGGGCTCACCGGGCACCACCAGGACGACGCGCCCCGCGTCCAGGACGCCTACTCCGTGCGGTGCGCTCCGCAGGTCGCCGGTGCCGGGCGGGACACCATGGCGCATGCCCGGCTGGTCGCCGAGCGGGAGCTCGCCTCCGCCGTCGACAATCCCGTCGTACTGCCGGACGGGCGCGTCGAGTCCAACGGCAACTTCCACGGGGCGCCCGTCGCCTACGTGCTCGACTTCCTCGCCATCGCCGCCGCCGATCTCGCGTCCATCGCCGAGCGCCGTACCGACCGGCTGCTCGACAAGAACCGCAGCCACGGGCTGCCGCCGTTCCTCGCCGACGACGCGGGTGTCGACTCGGGGCTGATGATCGCCCAGTACACCCAGGCCGCCCTGGTGAGCGAGATGAAGCGGCTGGCCGTACCGGCCTCCGCGGACTCGATCCCGTCCTCCGCCATGCAGGAGGACCACGTCTCCATGGGCTGGTCCGCCGCCCGCAAGCTGCGCACCGCCGTCGGCAACCTCACGCGCGTCCTCGCCGTCGAGCTCTACGCCGCCACCCGCGCCATCGAACTGCGCGAGGGGCTCACCCCGGCGCCGGCCTCCCAGGCCGTCATCGACGCCGCACGGGCCGCCGGGGTCAAGGGCGCCGGGCCCGACCGGTTCCTGGCCCCCGACCTCGCCGCGGCCGACGCGTTCGTGCGCGGCGGGGAGCTGGTCGCGGCGGCGGAGAAGGTCACCGGACCGCTGCGGTGAAATCCGGCCGCTGCAGTGGCATCCGGCGCGCTGCAGTGGCGTCAGGCCCGCTGTAGCGGCATCCACTTCAGTGGCATCAATGGGGCCCTGGCGGCCGTACGACTCGTACGGACGCCAGGGCCCCGGTGCAGTGGTGGGCGGGTTGCCTCGGCGGGCTACTTCAACTTCGCGGCCTGCGCGTCGATGACCGCGGCCGGGACGTCGTACGGCTTGTCCGTCATCATCAGGCCGAGGTTCATCGTGTAGTACGTGGCGATCGTGCTGCCGTGGCGCACCACCTCGGCGTGCGCGGTGGCCACGTCGCCGTCCTCCACGTCGCTCACCACGGTGAACGCGACCGACTCGTCACCGGCGCCGGACGCCTTCTCCTCGGTGATCTTGGTGACCTTCTGGTCCGTGCCCTGCATGGTGACGGGGAAGCCGCCGGAGCAGCCCTTCACCGCGTCCGCCACGGACTTGAAGGTCTCCGTGGCGCCGTCGCCGTCGTAGGAGGAGAGGCCTACGACGGTCATGTTCAGGCTCAGCGCGTCCGTGAACGAGTCCTCGAACTCGCCCTCGGTCAGGTCCTCCAGGGACTTGGAGGGGGAGCCGGTGGGCTTCTTCTTGTCCTCCGTGGCCATGACGGCCGTGTGCGACGCCGAGTCGCCCGGCGCCTGGCCGCCCATGGCGTAGGCGAGCGGCCGGCACTTCTCGTCGCTGCTCGTGACCTGTTCCTTGGACTTCGGCAGCTGCTTGCCGGAGGCGTCCACCTTGTAGCCGGCGGCATCGCCCTGGGCGATGATCGCCTTCTTCAACTCCGCGGAGCTGAGCGCCTTCGCGTCAGAACCGCCGGAGTCGCCTCCGCAACCCGTGACAAGGGCGAGCGACAGCACGCTCACGGCAACCGTGGCGGCTGCGCGCACGCCCGATGATCTCTTCATGCGCGGACTATGAAGCCCAGGTGAAGGGAGCGTCAAGTGATTTCAAAAACCGAGACGTTCCCGGCGAACCGAGTAGGCGACGAAGCCCGCACCCAGCGCGAGGAACGCGGTTCCGCCGACTATGTACGGAGTCGTGTCGAAGGCTCCCGTGTCGGCGAGCCGGGTGTCGTCCCCGGCGAGGCCGTCGGCGGTCGTAGCGGAGGTGCTCGTGCCGTCCGTGTTCTCGGACGCGGCCCGGGCCTGCGTCGTGGAGGTCGTCGGGGGGTCCGTTCTCGCCGGCTCCTCGCCCGTCGCGTTCGCGGAGGGAACGAACCACAGGGCGCCCAGCAGGGCCCCCGCGGCGGTGGCGGTCAGCAGCGATCGGCGTGCGGTGGACGACGATCGGTGAGCGGCGGACACGGAATATCGATCCCCTTGTGGCGCTGGCGAATTGGCCGTGTGGGGCGATGTTAGTGAAAGTCGCGGGTCACGGGAAAGTCACGGGCGAGATGAGCCGTACGCTCCGGGCATGAGTACTCCAGAAACATCACGGTTTGTCCGGCTTCGCGTTGAAGTCGTTCTCGAAGTGGACGACGAGGACGCCCTCACCAAGGCCGCGCTGCGGCGCATCGCCGACGACAGCACCATGCCGCCCGACGAACGGGTCCACGCCGAGGGCAGTGTGACGGAAGACACCGCCGAGGCCGTCGCCTATCTCGTCGATCCGTTCGACCTGGTCAGCGAGGTACCGGGGATCGAGCTCGTACAGGCCTCCTGGTCCAGCGAGCGGATCGAGCGCGACCCGGATTCGCCGGAGTGGGGCCTCGGCGACGATGATGTCGACGAGGACTTCGACGACGAAGCGGTGAACAGGGTCGGCTGAGGCGTCTTGGGGAATTCGTGACCCCGGGCGGCAACCGCCGCCCGGGGTTTCGTCGTCTCAAGCTGCGCACTGACCGACATCCGCACCATTCGTCACGCCATTTCGTCGTGACGGGCGTGGTGTGCCCCACACATACCAGGTATGTGGAACGGGACGAACCGGTCGTAGCGTTGAAGATTCTTGACGGGGACTCTCGGGGTTTTTGGGATTCGGGAACAATGGAGAAGCGTGTGATGACGAACAGTAAGCGGCGCAGGGGCCTCGCGGTCGCGTCCGCACTGCTCGGTGGTGTCCTGGTGCTCTCTGCCTGCTCCGGCGGCGACGACGACGCCTCCGGCAGCGGCGACGGCGACACCTCGCAGGCCAAGGTCGACGAGGCGGCGGCCAAGAAGACCTCCGAGGCCCAGATCAAGATCACGCCGGAGGACGGCAAGAAGAACGCCTCCATCAACTCCGCCGCCGTCACCGTGAGCAAGGGCACGCTCACCGAGGTGACGATGACGACCGCCGAGGGTGCGGCCGTCAAGGGCGAGATATCCGCCGACAAGACCAGCTGGAAGCCCAGCGCCCAGCTGGAGCGCTCCAAGACCTACAAGGTCGCGGTGACCGCGAAGGACTCCAAGGGCCTGGAGGCCCACGAGAACGGCTCCTTCACCACGGTCTCCCCGAACAACAGCTTCCTCGGCTACTTCACGCCGGAGGACGGCTCCACCGTCGGTGTCGGCATGCCCGTGTCGATCAACTTCGACAAGGCGATCAGCAACAAGGCGGCCGTCCAGAAGGGCATCTCCGTCTCCACCACCAGCGGCCAGGAAGTCGTCTGCCACTGGTTCAACGACACCCGCATGGACTGCCGGCCGGACGAGTACTGGAAGGGTGGCTCCACCGTCACCCTGAAGATGTCCCTGGACGGTGTCGAGGGCTCCGAGGGCGTCTACGGCGTCCAGCAGAAGACGGTCACCTTCAAGATCGGCCGCAACCAGGTCTCCTACGTCGACGCGAAGACCAAGCAGATGAAGGTCACGCAGGACGGCAAGACCATCAAGACCATCCCGATCTCCGCCGGCTCCCCGGAGAACAAGACCTACGAGGGCATCATGGTGATGTCCGAGAAGTTCAAGGAGACGCGCATGAACGGCGCGACCGTGGGCTTCACGGACGACGACGGCAAGGGCGAGTACGACATCAAGGACGTGCCGCACGCCATCCGCCTCTCCAGCTCCGGCACCTTCATCCACGGCAACTACTGGGGTGCCAAGTCCATCTTCGGCAGCGTGAACACCAGCCACGGCTGCGTGGGCCTGTCCGACACCAAGGGCGCCAACGACAAGGGCAGCGCGGGCTACTGGTTCTACAACAACTCGATCGTCGGTGACGTCGTGATCGTCCAGAACACCGGCGACAAGACCATCGACCCGAGCAACGGCCTCAACGGCTGGAACATGGACTGGGCGCAGTGGAAGGCCGGTTCGGCCGTCTGAGCCGTCCGGTCCGGCGGGCGCGCACAGCCGCCCCACACCTGACGCACACAGGACCGATCGCATGACCGATGCCGCCCTCAGGGGCGGCATCGGTGTTTCCGGGAGCGGTCTCAGCCTTCTCAGACCTTCTCAGCCTTCTCATTCATCTCTTATTTCGGCCTTATCCCTTCATCACGCGCCGTCCCTAGCTTGCGGCGCATGTTCTTCACCTACCTGAGGCGCGAGCTGCGCCGCCGCAGAAAGGCGGCCCTCGTCGTCGCCTCCGGACTCGCGCTGGGTATCGCGCTGGTCATCGTGGTCAACTCCGTGTCGTCCGGCATGGGCAAGGCCCAGAACAAGGTCCTGCAGTCCCTGTACGGCCTGGGCACGGACATGACCGTCACCAAGGCCGCCGAACCGGCCGCGAACAGCTCCGAGCGGCCGCGCTTCCAGTTCGACGCGCAGCAGGACGGCTCCGACGAGGAGCAGTCCACCGACCGGGTCATGGTCCAGGGCTTCCAGACCCTGGCGGGCTCGACGGTCACCGAGGTCGGCTCGCAGAGCGGGGTCTCGGACGCCGTGGGCGGGCTGAGCCTGCAGGTCATCAAGGTCAGCGGGCAGTTCACGCGGGGTGAGTTCCAGCAGGACCAGAGCAGCGGCGGCCAGCAGGGCGGCGGCCCCGGGCAGGGCGGCAGCGGCAGCGGGCAGCCGCAGGGTGAAGTGCGGGGCGGCGGCGCCGACTTCGACGTCAACAACTACTCCGTCTACGGCACCGACGTCACCAAGCCGGCGCTCGGCCCGCTGACGTCGTCGAAGATCACCAGCGGCCGTACCTTCAAGACGACGGAGACCAACTCCAAGGTCGTCGTCGCCGACACCTCCTACGCCAAGGAGAAGAAGCTCAAGGTCGGCTCGACCGTCACCGTCAAGGGCACCAAGTTCAAGGTGATCGGCATCGCCACGCCCGACAGCGGGGACGCGGCGGCCAACCTCTACATCCCGCTGAAGCAGGCGCAGACGCTCGCCGACGCCAAGGACAAGGTCACCACGATCTACGTCAAGGCGACCGACTCCCAGCGGATCGACTCCGTCAAGTCGGCCATCCAGCAGAACATCTCCGGTACGACGGTGACGACCTCGGCGGATCTCGCGGACACGGTGTCCGGCTCCCTGTCCACGGCGTCCTCGCTGGCGACGAGCGTGGGCAAGTGGCTGTCGATCGCGGTGCTCGTGGCGGCGTTCCTGGTCGCCGGTCTGCTCACCTCCTCGGCCGTCTCCCGCCGGGTGCGGGAGTTCGGCACGCTGAAGGCGCTGGGCTGGAAGTCGGGCCGGGTGACCCGGCAGGTGGTCGGCGAGGCGATGGTCAACGGGCTGCTAGGCGGGGCGCTGGGCATCGGGCTCGGCCTGGCGGGCGCGTACGCGGTGACGGCGATCAGCCCGACGCTGCAGGCCCAGTTGGGCGGCGGTTCCGGTGGCGGCGGCATGGGTGGCCCGGGTGGCCCGGGTGGCGGTGGCTTCGGGGGCGGTGGTCCGGGGCGGCAGACGGCCTCCACGACCCTGGACGTCGCGCTGACTGCGCCGGTGAGCCTCACGACGGTCGCGCTGGCGGTTGGGCTGGCGGTGACGGGCGGCCTGATCGCGGGTGCGTTCGGGGGCTGGCGGGCGTCGCGGCTCCGTCCGGCGGATGCGCTGAGGCGAGTCGAGTAGCCGACGGTTTGCGGTGAGTGCGGGGCGGCTGCGGGACCGGGGACTTCGGCTGCGGGTTGGTGGGGGCTGGTCGCGCAGTTCCCCGCGCCCCTGGGGGGTTGCAGTCCCGCCGACCACACAGCCACCCCCCTAGGGACACGGGGAACCGCGCACCCAGCCCTCATGCCCCGCAGCTAGCCAGACTTCACAGCCGACGCGACTTCAACCCCTCAAGGGGCGCGGGGAACTGCGCGAAAAGCCCCACTCACCCGCAGCCGAAATCGAGTCCGATCCACCCCTCAGGGGCGCGGGGAACTGCGCGAAAAGCCCCACCCACCCGCAGCCGCAATCAAGCAGATCCACCCACAAAAAACGCCACCCAGGAGCACCCCACCATGTACGACCTCAGAAACGTCACCAAGCGCTATACCCGAGGCAAGGAATCCATCAACGCCCTCGACGGCGTCGATCTCACCATCGCCGACGGGGACCGTCTCGTCATCCAGGGCCCCACCGGCGGCGGCAAGTCCACCCTCCTCCAGATGCTCGGCGGCCTCGACCGGCCCACCGCGGGTGAGGTCGTGTTCGACGGGACCGACCTGGCCAAGCTTTCCGAGACCCGGCTGACAAAGGTCCGCAGCGAGAACATCGGCTTCGTCTTCCAGGCCTTCAACCTCATCCCCACCCTCACCGCCCAGGAGAACGTCGAGACCGCCCTCGTCCCCCTCGGCGTGAAGCCGAAGGAACGGCGCGAACGGGCCGCCGACGCACTGAACTCGGTCGGCCTCGGCGAACGCCTCACCCATCTGCCGTCCGAGATGTCCGGCGGCCAGCAGCAGCGCGTCGCCATCGCCCGCGCGCTGGTCAAGGAACCCAAGGTGCTGCTCGCCGACGAACCCACCGGCAACCTCGACGAGTCGATGCGCGACGAGATCATGGACGTACTCGAACGCATGTGGAAGGAACTGGGGTTGACCTTCATCATGGTCACCCACGACTCGGCGATCGCGAAAAAGGCCCCGCGGCTGGTCACCATCCGCAAGGGCCGCATCAGTGTCAAGGAGAACGCGGGAGCCTAACCCGGCGACTGCGTAACGGAGTTCACGCTGTCGCGTAACAGTCGGCAGGCCCGCTTCTCATCTCCTTCTCATGTATTGAGGTGCCTGATCACCCCTCGGCATACTGCGTATTCCGGGGGGTGGCGCGCATGTGCAGGGACCTCCCCCGGCCGGGCGATCGGGAATTCGCCCGGACCTTCTGCAAGGGGGAAACTTGCGCAGACAAGTAAAAAGAGTAGGTGCCGCCTCAGTCGCCACGGCGGCCGCCGTAGCCCTCGCCGCGGGAATGACCAGCCCGGCGTCGGCCGAACCCGAGCAGCGTGCGCCCGCCGGCGCCGCCTCGCTCACGTCCCCCCACCGCATCACCCTGATCACGGGTGACCGGGTCTCCGTCGACTCCAAGGGCCGGGTGGTCGGTCTGGAGCGGGCGAAGGGGCGCGAGCACATACCCGTTCAGATACGCAGGGCCGCCGGCCACACGCTGGTGATCCCGGCCGACGCGGCCCGGCTGGTCGCCACCGGCAAGCTCGACCAGCGGCTGTTCGACGTCACCGAGCTCGACAAGTCCGCGACCCGCACCTCCCAGGCCAAGGGCCCGAAGGTCATCGTCGGCTACCAGGGCGCCGCCGCCGGCGCCAAGGCGGACGTCCGGGAGGCGGGCAAGCTGCGCCGCACCCTGAAGTCCCTGAACGCGGACGCGGTGCAGATCCCGCACCAGGACACGCCCGAACTGTGGGACGCGCTCACCAACGGCGACAAGGCCGCCTCCGGCATCGCGCACGTCTGGCTCGACGGTGTCCGCAAGGCCAGCCTCGACAAGTCCGTGGCGCAGATCGGCGCCCCCAAGGCGTGGGCGGCCGGCTACGACGGCAAGGGCGTCAAGATCGCCGTACTGGACACCGGCGTCGACGCGACCCACCCGGACCTCAAGGACCAGGTGATCGCGGCCAAGAACTTCAGCCGGGCCGCCACCGCGGACGACAAGTACGGCCACGGCACGCACGTCGCGTCCATCGCGGCGGGCACCGGCGCCAAATCGGGCGGCAAGTACAAGGGTGTGGCCCCTGGCGCCGACCTCCTCAACGGCAAGGTCCTCGACGACGACGGCTTCGGCGACGACTCCGGCATCGTGGCGGGCATGGAGTGGGCGGCCGAGCAGGGCGCCGATGTCGTCAACCTCAGCCTCGGCGGGCCGGACACGCCCGAGATCGACCCGATGGAGGCGGCGGTCAACAAGCTGTCCGCCGAGAAGGGCATGCTGTTCGCGATCGCGGCCGGCAACGCCGGTCCGGAGTCGGTCGCATCGCCGGGCAGCGCGGCGGCCGCGCTCACCGTCGGCGCCGTTGACGACAAGGACGTCCTCGCCCCCTTCTCCAGCACCGGCCCGCGGGTCGGCGACGGCGCGATCAAGCCGGACGTCACCGCGCCCGGCGTGGACATCACGGCCGCGTCCGCCAAGGGCAGCGTCATCGAGCAGGAGGTCGGCGAGAAGCCGCCCGGCTACCTGACGATCTCGGGCACGTCGATGGCGACCCCGCATGTCGCGGGCGCGGCGGCGATCCTCAAGCAGCAGCACCCGGACTGGAAGTACACCGAGCTCAAGGGCGCGCTGACCGGGTCCGCCAAGGGCGGCAAGTACACGCCGTTCCAGCAGGGTTCGGGCCGTATCCAGGTCGACAAAGCCATCAAGCAGACCGTGGTCGCCGACCCGGTGTCGGTGAGCTTCGGGACGCAGGCCTGGCCGCACACCGACGACAAGCCGGCCACCGAGAAGCTGAAGTACCGCAACCTCGGTACGCAGGACGTCACGCTCACCCTGTCCGCGACGGCCACCAACCCCAAGGGCCAGGCGGCTCCGGAGGGCTTCTTCAAGCTCGGTGCCACGAAGGTGACGGTCCCGGCGGGCGGCGAGGCCTCCGTCGACCTCACCGTCGACACCAGGCTGGGCGGCACGCTCGACGGCGCCTACTCCGCGTATGTGACGGCGACGGGCGGCGGGCAGAGCGTCCGTACGGGCGCGGCGGTGCAGCGTGAGATGGAGTCGTACGACGTCACCGTCAAGCACATCGACAAGGACGGCAAGCCGGCCCCCGACTACAACACCGCCCTGCTCGGCTACGCGGGTCTGGCGACGGACCGCGGCTACCAGGTGCCGGTCGACGCGTCCGGCGTCACGAAACTGCGGCTGCCCAAGGGCACGTATCTGATGGACGCCTGGATCGCCAAGGACTGGGTGGACTTCAAGGGCGGCCTCGACTGGGTGGTCCAGCCGAAGCTGAACGTCACCAAGAACACCACGGTGACCGTCGACGGCCGTACGACGAAGACAGCCGACATCACCGTGCCGGACGGGCAGGCCAAGCCGGTGTACGCCGGGAGCAACTACTTCTACGACACGGCGGGCGTCGGCATCGGCGTCGGCCTCGACTCCTTCGCCAACCTGCGGATGGCGCACCTGGGCCCGGAGATCCCGAGCGGGCTGAGCCAGACCTGGAACGGCCAGTGGGCCAAGGGAGCCGGCGCCGAGTACGACGTCGCGACCACGGCCAAGGTCAAGAAGATCCAGGGTGACAAGGTCCGACACTTCAAGGCGGGCGAGCTCGCCAAGGTGAAGAACGACCTCGGCGCCTCGGCTCCGGGCAAGACCGGCGCCCTGACGCCCGTGGGCTTCTTCCCGGCGGACCTGGTGATCGGCACCCCGATCGAGCAGAAGCTGCCGGGTTCGCGGACGCTGTATCTGTCGACGGGCGAGAAGCTCCAGTGGACGTTCGACTTCGAGCAGTACGCGGGCAAGGACGCGGACGGGTTCCCGATCGCCGACGCGTACTACACGCTGGGCCTGCCGCAGACCTTCAAGGCAGGTCAGAGCTACTCGAAGACCTTCAACACGGCGGTCTTCGGCCCGCACATCAGCAAGGACTTCGGGCTGTTCCGTGTGGGCAACGAGATCTACGGCTCGCTGCCGCTGTTCGCCGACGCGAGCAGGCATGCCGGCTCGTCGGAGTTCACCGCGGTCACCACGAGCCTGTACCGCAACGGCACCAAGATCGGCACCAATGACGACCCGCTGTTCGGCGGCGAGACGTTCAAGGTTCCGGCCGGGGACGCCGAGTACAGGCTGACGACGTCGGTCAAGCGGAGCGTCAAGGTCGCGGCCGCCTCTACGCGGATCGACGCGAGCTGGACCTTCCGCTCCAAGAAGCCGACCACCGAGCAGGCCGTCCTTCCGGCCTCCACGGTCCGTTTCGGCGCGAAGACCGGACTGGACAGCCGGGTCGAGGCCGGTGAGAAGGTGACGTTCCCGGTCACCGTGGTGGGCCCGGCCGCGGGCGGCAACCTCAAGTCGCTGCACGTGTACGTGTCGTACGACTACGGCCAGACCTGGAAGAAGCTGGACGTCAAGGACGGCAAGGTCACCGTGAAGAACCCGGCGAAGGGGAAGGCGATCTCCTTCCACGCCAAGGTCGCCGACAAGAAGGGCAACAAGGCGACCGTCTCGATCTACAACGCGTATTACGGCAAGTGACCCACAGGTACAGCAGCTGAGCCGACAGCGAACCGTCCGCCGGAAGTGCAGCTTCCGGTGGGCGGTTCGTGTTTCCGTGGGGCCATGACGGCTCACACGGTGGAATACATCCGGTACCGCATTCCCGAGCAGAGATCGGCGGAGTTCCTGGCCGCCTACACCCGCGCCGCGGCCCAGCTCGCCGCGTCCCCGCACTGCGTCGACTATGAACTGGCCCGCTGCGAGGAGGACTTCGAGCACTACGTCCTGCGGATCACCTGGACATCGACGCAGGACCACATGGAGGGCTTCCGGAAGTCGGAGCTGTTCGCCGACTTCTTCGCGGAGATCCGCCCGTACGTCACGCACATCGAGGAGATGCGCCACTACAAGCCCACCACGGTGCGCGGCACGGGCGCGTCGGTGCCGACGCTGTACGCCTGGGCGGGCGGCGCGGAAGCATTCTCCCGCCTGACGTCCGCCTTCTACGACAAGGTCCTCAAGGACGACCTCCTCGCCCCCCTGTTCGCTGGCCTGGATCCGGACCACGCCCAACATGTGGCGCTGTGGCTCGGCGAGGTCTTCGGCGGCCCGGCCGCCTACTCCGAGACCCAGGGCGGCCACGGCCACATGGTCGCCAAGCACATGGGCCGGGGCATCACCGAGCCCCAGCGCCGCCGCTGGGTCAACCTCATCCAGGACGCCGCCGACGAGGCCGCCCTCCCGACCGACGCCGAGTTCCGCTCGGCCTTCCTGGCCTACGTGGAGTGGGGCACCCGCCTGGCGGTGCACTTCTCAAGCCCGGACGCCACACCCCCGGCCGAACAGCCGGTACCCAGGTGGAACTGGGGCGCCGCACCGCCTTACCAGGGCTGAGGGGACGCCG
>JABFVM010000479.1 GCA_013362785.1 Streptomyces sp.
CCGGTCGGTGGCGGACCGGTCGGTGGCGGACCGACGTCCGGCCATGCCCTCCTCCGTCCCCACCCCCGCGTCTCCCTCCTCCTCCACCGCCGTTCCGCCGCCGTAGCCCTCGTCCTTCTCCTGGTTCTCGTCACCGTCATGCTCACCGCGGCCTGCGTGGGCCAGACCTACATCTCACCCCCCGAGCTCTGGCGCACCCTGCGCACCGGCTCCGGCCCGCACGACCTCGTCGTCAACGAGCTGCGCGTCCCCCGTATCGCCCTCGGGGCCCTGGTGGGTGCCGCACTAGGGCTGGCCGGGGCGCTGGTGCAGACCGTCACCCGGAACCCGCTGGCCAGCCCCGATGTCATCGGCGTCGGGCATGGCGCGGCCGCCGCGACCGTGCTGGCGCTCGCGACCGGCGTCGTGAGTTCGCCGGGCGCCGTGCCGGTCGTCTCCGTCCTCGGGGGGCTCGGCGCGGCCGGGCTCGTCTATGTGCTCGCCTGGCGGCGCGGTATGCAGCCGAGCCGTTTCGTGCTGACCGGCGTCGGTATCGGGGTCGCGCTCTCCGCCGTGGTGCAGCTCTATCTCACCGACAGCGAGCTGGAGGCCGCCGAGCAGGTCAAGCTGTGGCTGACCGGGAGTCTCAACGGGCGCGGCTGGGCACAGGCCGGGCCCCTGGCCGCCGTACTGCTTCTCTGTCTGCCGGGCCTGGTGTGGGCGAGCCGGGCCCTTCGGCCGCTCGGGCTCGATCCGGACACGGCGGCCGGGCTGGGCGTACGGGTCGACCGGGCGCGGCTCGGCCTCACCGTGCTCGGCGTCGTCCTCGCCGCCACGGCGACCGGGGCCGCGGGGCCGATCGGGTTCGTGGCGCTGACCGCGCCGCAACTGGCCCGCCGACTCACCCGTACGCCCCAACTCCCGCTCCTCAACGCCGCGTTGACCGGCGCGACTGTCCTGACCGCCGCCGACCTCGCCGCCCGCATCCTGCTGCCCCCGCTGGAGATCCCGGTCGGCGCGCTCACCGCGCTCGTCGGCGGACCATATCTGCTCTGGCTGCTGGGGCGCCGCACGGCGACACGCTGAGGGCCCCGGAGCAGTGCGGCTCCGGGGCCCTCGGTCTGCAGAGCCCGTGCAGGCTCTCAGCGGCGTCGTGTCAGATCGTCTCGGCGTCGTATCGGATCAGATCGTCGCGGTGTCGATCACGAAGCGGTACCGCACATCGCTGCTGAGCACCCGCTCGTACGCCTCGTTGATCTGGTCCGCGTCGATCAGCTCGATCTCGGCGCCGAAGCCGTGCTCCGCGCAGAAGTCGAGCATCTCCTGGGTCTCCTGGATGCCGCCGATGCCGGAGCCGGCGAGGGTCTTGCGGCCGCCGATCACCGAGAAGAGGTTCAGGGCGACGGGCTCCTCGGGGGCGCCGACGTTCACGAAGGCGCCGTCCGTCTTGAGGAGGGACAGGAACCGGTCCAGGTTCAGCGGGGCCGAGACCGTGGAGAGGATCAGGTCGAAGGTGCCGCGCAGCTCCTTGAAGGTGTTCTCGTCGCTGGTCGCGTAGTAGTGGTCGGCGCCCAGCTTCAGGCCGTCCTCCTTCTTGCGCAGGGACTGCGAGAGGACCGTCACCTCGGCGCCCAGCGCGTGCGCGATCTTCACACCCATGTGGCCGAGGCCGCCCATGCCGAGGATCGCGACCTTCTTGCCGGGGCCGGCGTTCCAGTGGCGGAGCGGGGAGTAGGTGGTGATGCCGGCGCACAGCAGCGGCGCGGCGACATCCAGGGACAGGCCCTCGGGGATGCGGACGACGAAGTTCTCGTCGACGACGATCTTCTCCGAGTAGCCGCCGTAGGTCACCTCGCCGTCCTTGCCGACGGAGTTGTACGTGCCGACGTTGCCGCCGGTGCAGTACTGCTCAAGACCGGCCTTGCAGTTCTCGCACTCACGGCAGGAGTCGACCAGGCAGCCGACGCCCACCCGGTCGCCGACCTGGTACTTCGTCACGCCGGGGCCGACCTCGGAGACGATGCCCGCGATCTCGTGGCCGGGGACCATCGGGAAGGTCGCCTCGCCCCAGCCCTCGCGGGCCTGGTGGATGTCGGAGTGGCAGATACCGGCGAACTTGATGTCGATCAGGACGTCGAACTCGCCGACCTCACGGCGCTCGATGGTGGTGCGCTCCAGCGGAGCCTTGGACGCGGGTGCTGCGTATGCGGCGACGGTGGTCATGCCGGGGGTCTCCTAGCGGGGGTCTCGCGCCCGGCTGCCTTCTGAATCCGTGCTTTCGTCCGGGCACGGCGTCCAGCCTGCCGGACTGCGCGGGAGTCACCCAGACCTCGGTTGTACGTACGTCTGCCGGTCCTACCACTGGCGGGGTCAGGATCGTGGGCGTACGACCGGGAATACTTGAGGCATGGATGAACAGCCCGAATCCCCGGCAGGCCCCGGCGCCGAGAACGCGGCGAGCCTGGACCGGCGTGCCGAGCTCAGCGAGTTCCTGCGCACCCGGCGGGCCCGGCTGAAGCCCGACGACGTCGGCCTGCCGGACTTCGGACGGCACCGCAGGGTGCCGGGGCTGCGGCGCGAGGAGCTGGCGCAGCTGGCCGGGGTGTCCGTGGCGTACTACACCCGCCTGGAGCAGGGCAACGGGCGCAACGTCTCCGCGGAGGTCCTCGACGCGATCGCCCGGGCGCTGCGGCTGACCGATGCCGAGCACGCGCACCTCACGCACCTCGCCAAGCCCAAGCAGCACAAGAAGAAGCCGACCGCCCGGACGGAGCATGTGCGGCCGGCGCTGCGGCAGCTGCTGGACTCGATCGAAGGGGTGCCCGCGTACATCTCCGGCCGGCGCTCGGACATCCTCGCCTGGAACCCGATGGCGGCGGCGGTCTTCGGCGACTGGTCGGAGCTGCCGGTGCAGGAGCGGAACTGGGCGCGGCTGGTGTTCCTCAGGCCCGAGTACCGCGATCTGTTCGTGGAGTGGGAGCAGAAGGCGTCCGACATGGTCAGCTATCTGCGCATGGACGCCGGCTGCCACCCGGACGACCCGCGGCTGTCCGCCCTGGTCGGCGAGCTCTCCGTCAAGAGCGAGGAGTTCCGGCGGCTGTGGGCCACGCATGACGTCAAGGAGAAGAGCTACGGCGTCAAGCACATCCGGCACCCCCTCGTCGGCGAACTGACCCTGAACTTCGAGTCGTTCCGGCTGTCCGACGGCACGGAGCAGAGCCTGCTCACCTATCACGCGGAGCCGGGGTCACCGTCGGCGGAGGCGCTGCGGTTGCTCGCGAGCTGGGGAGCGGACGCGACCAAGGCGGGGACGGGGACTTCGGCGCCGTAGGACAGCGGTGGTCAGCGATGGTCTGCGATCTTCGGTGATGTTCGAACGATCGTCATCGGCCGCGCCCCTCGACCTCCGACGCCACCTCGTCCAGATCCTTCGCGATCGCCCTGCTCACCGCCCGCGCGCCGACACCGCCGAGAATCTTCGCGAGCAGGCCGGTGACGCCGCCGGACGTCACGGCCGAGAACGTCATCCGTACCGTCGTGTCCGACGGCCCGTCCGCCCGTAGCGACCACTCCGAGACGTAGCGGGTGCCGTGGGACTCGGCCTCCACCACATAGCGCTCGGGCGGTTCACAGACGGTCACCCACATCTCCTCGGTGGCGTCCCTGCCGAACATCCGCCGGGTCTCCCGCCACCGTGTGCCGACACCGAAGGCCCCGTCCGTGAGGACATCGACCTTCGTCACGGTGCTGAGCACACGCTCCATGCCTCTCAGATCGGTCAGGGCCTCCCAGACGGTGCCCTGGCCGGCGGCGACACGCCGCTCCACGACGACGGTTCTGCTGGTCATGCCCCCATGAAAAGTCTTTCGGGCGGCGATGTCGAGAATCCCCGTCCGGCTCCGTCCCCGGGTTGAACGCGACCACAATGGGTCGCACCAGCACCGAGGAGACCACGATGGCCAAGTACCTGCTGCTGAAGCACTACCGAGGCGCTCCCGCCGCCGTCAACGACGTGCCGATGGACCAGTGGACGCCGGAGGAGATCT
The DNA here is from genome assembly GCA_013362785.1 of Streptomyces sp. Taxonomy (GTDB): domain Bacteria; phylum Actinomycetota; class Actinomycetes; order Streptomycetales; family Streptomycetaceae; genus Streptomyces. Next base: position 4,026 of record JABFVM010000479.1, read on the forward strand.
CGGCCCATGTGCAGTACATGAGGGACTTCGCGGCCCGGCTGGAGCAGACCGGCGAGTTCGTCGACAGCCAGGCGCTCGCTCCGGAGGGGACGTTCGTCCGGTACGACGGTGAGGGGCGCCCGCCGGTCACCGACGGCCCGTTCGCCGAGACCAAGGACCTCATCGCCGGCTGGATGGTGATCGACGTCGACAGCCATGAGCGCGCCCTGGAACTGGCCGCGGAACTGTCGGCCGCCCCCGGGGCGGGCGGGAAGCCGATCCACGAGTGGCTGGAGCTGCGCCCGTTCCTGGCCGCGCACGCCAGTTGCATCACGGAGTGACCCTGCCGATGGACGAGGCGCTGCTGCGCAGCCTCACCCCGAGCGTGCTCGCCGTCCTGGTCCGCCGCGGAGCCGACTTCGCGGCGGCCGAGGACGCCGTACAGGACGCGCTGGTCGAGGCGGTCCGCGTCTGGCCCGCCGACCCGCCACGGGACGCGAAGGGCTGGCTGGTCACCGTGGCCTGGCGCAAGTTCCTGGACGCGACCCGCGCGGACACCGCCCGCCGCCGGCGCGAGGACCTGGTGGACGAGGAACCACCACCCGGTCCCGCCTCGCAGGTGGACGACACGCTCCAGCTCTACTTCCTCTGCGCCCACTCCTCCCTGACACCCTCGTCGGCGGTCGCGCTCACGCTCCGCGCCGTCGGCGGCCTCACCACCCGCCAGATCGCCCAGGCCTACCTGGTCCCCGAGGCGACCATGGCGCAGCGGATCAGCCGGGCCAAGCGCACCGTCTCCGGCGTACGGTTCGACCAGCCCGGCGATGTCGCCACCGTGCTGCGCGTCCTCTACCTGGTCTTCAACGAGGGCTACTCCGGTGACATCGACCTCACCGCCGAGGCGATCCGGCTCACCCGGCAGCTGGCCGCCGTGATCGACCACCCCGAGGTCGCCGGGCTGCTCGCCCTCATGCTGCTCCACCACGCCCGACGCGCCGCCCGGACCGCGCCCGACGGCAGCCTGGTGCCGCTCGCCGAGCAGGACCGCGGCCGCTGGGACACCGCGTTGATCGCGGAGGGCGTCGCGATCCTTCAGGCGGCCCTCGCCCGCGACCGGCTGGGCGAGTACCAGGCGCAGGCCGCCATCGCCGCCCTGCACGCGGACGCGCCGACCGCCGAGGAGACGGACTGGGTGCAGATCGTCGAGTGGTACGACGAACTCGTCCGCGTGACCGACAGCCCGGTCGCCCGCCTCAACCGCGCGGTCGCCGTGGGCGAGGCCGACGGCCCACGCGCCGGCCTGACCGCCCTCGCCGCCCTGGACCCCGCCCTGCCCCGCCACACCGCGGTCGCGGCCTACCTCCACGAACGCGACGGCGACCTGACGACAGCGGCCCGCCTCTACGCCGAGGCGGCCCAACAGGCCCCCAACCTCGCCGAACGAGCCCACCTGACCCGCCAGGCCGCCCGCCTCAACACCGCCCGCTCCCGCTGACGACTCGCATGCGGCCGAAGGGTCGGTCGCACGGGTACGGAATCCCCCGGAACCCTCGCACGTTGAGGAGGGTGGGCATGGGATGCCGGCGGTGTGCGAGCAGAGCAGCCCGAGTGACCGAGCTGACAGATATGGGAGGGCCGCAATGGCTGCGCAGACGCAGAGGGCCGTGCTGGCGGGCGGATGCTTCTGGGGGATGGAGGAGCTGATCCGCCGACTTCCGGGCGTGACGGCGACCCGGGTGGGATACACCGGGGGTGACGTGCCGAACGCGACATACCGTAACCACGGCACGCACGCGGAAGCCATCGAGATCCTCTTCGACCCTTCGAAGACCGACTTCCGCGTGCTCCTGGAGTTCTTCTTCCAGATCCACGACCCGAGCACGAAGAACCGTCAGGGCAACGACATCGGCCTCAGCTACCGCTCGGCGATCTACTACGTGGATGACGAGCAGAAGCGGATCGCCGAGGACACGATCGCGGATGTGGACGCCTCGGGCCTGTGGCCTGGAAAGGTCGTCACCGAGGTGGAGCCGGTGGGCCCCTTCTGGGAGGCCGAGCCCGAGCATCAGGATTACCTGCAGCGTTATCCGGACGGCTACACCTGCCACTTCCCGCGCCCGGGATGGCGGCTGCCCGCCCGCGCCGAGGGCTGACCGCGAAGGGCCCGGCGGCTGACCGGCGAAGGCTCCGCCGCCGGGCCGAGGTTGCTCCGAGGTACGGCCACGACCTCAGACTCCGCCCCGCGCCTTCACCACCTGCGCCGCGCTGTAGTCCCGCTGCTGCACATAGGCCTCGATCTTCGCGTCCCGGCCACCGCGGTACGCCCACGGCACGGCGTCGATGTAGCCGTCCACCAGCCGGAACTGCTCCACCGCCGCCTCGTACCTGTCCTGCCAGAACAGCAGGCTGGCCAGCAGATGGCGGATCTGCGCGAGCCGCCAGTCGTCCGGGTTCTCGGCCGCCGCGGCCGCCACGTCGACCAGGGCGGCGTCGACCGCCGCGACGATCTCCGGGCGCTTGTAGAACTCGTCCTGTCCGAGTTCGTCGTGCTGGATCTCGTACTCGAAGTACGCCTCCAGCGGCAGCAGGCTCAGCAACTGGCCCGGCTCGCCCTTCTCGGCCGCGGTCCGGGCGAAGGACTCCGCCAGCTCGTGCGAGCCGCGCCACTTCTTGCACCAGTACTGGAGCGCGGAGGTGTGCGCGGCCAGGTGGTGCGGGTCGCGTTTGACGATCTCGGTCCAGATCTCCTCGAACCGCTCGTGCGGGTAGCCCAGGCCCTTGGCCAGCGGGATCTCCACGATGAACGGGCACGGGTCGTCCCCCGCGAGGGCCTGCGCGTGCGCGCATGCCTCACGGGCCTGGTCCAGGATCCGGTGGAAACCGTCGAACTGCTCCCGCGTCGTGTGCTTCGCGGTCGCCGAGCCCCGCACCTCCCAGGCCAGATAGATCAGCGACTCGGCGAGTACCAGCGCCACGTCGGGGTCGTCGTCCGACCGCTCCGCGCGCCACGCCAGCAGCCAGGAGTCGTCCTTGACGGCCTCCGACGCGAGCACGCTGGAGCGCCGGTCGCGCTCCTGCCAGTCCCGCCCGGCCTCGGCCAGGAACTGCGCGCCGGCCTTCCAGTCCCCGCCCCGCACGGCCTCCTTGACGGCCGTGATCCGCGGGTCGGGGGCGTAGGCCCGGTCGGTGTCCAACCGCTCACCGGGCAGAAAGCCCAGCTCGGCGGCGGCCTTCGGCAGGTCCCGGTTGCGCACGGATCCGCCGGCCCGGTTGGGGGCGGACTTCTTGCGTGTGCGGTACCAGGAGTAGATCGCGAAGAGGATCAGTGCGATCGGGAGGATGTGACTCATGGGGTTTCTGCGTCCTTGAGCGGTGAGCGATAAGCGGTGAGCAGTGGGGGTGGTGATTGGCAGGCGGCGGTCAGGTCGCCTGTGCCAGCAGTCGTCGCAGTTCGCGCGTGTCCGGTACGTCCGTCACGGCCGCGTCCAGCGCCTGCTTCAGCTCCTCCTCGTAGCCGTCCGGCAGGCGCAGCCGTGCCGCGTCCGTCCAGGACAGCTCCCAGTGGGCCCGGCCGCGCCGGGCGAGCTCGGCGACGACCATGCGGGAGAGGCGGGCGCGCAGCTGGGGGCGCGCGAACTCACGGGCGGCGCGACCCGTGGCGGCCTGCGCCTCCTGCGACTTGGGGAGCCGGTCGGCCACCTGCCACAGCTTGCCCGCGTCGACGGCGTCCAGGACCGCGGTCAGCGAGCCGTCGCCGCCGTTCACCTCGGTGACGGCCGTGCGCAGCGGTTCGGTGTCCTGGTCGGCGTGCCAGAGCATCGACTCGTTGACCAGCTGGGGCCAGTCGGCGACCCGGCGCAGCTGATGCGCCTCGGGGGTGAGCGCGGCCTGCTCCAGCGCCGCGAACGCCTGGCCGGGGTCGGCGAGCAGGGAGAGCGCGGGGCGGGCGCCGGTCAGGGTGCGGCCGTCGTCGGGGAGCTGTTCGATACGGGCGATGCGCTCGGCGATGGGCGGGTGGGAGTCGTACGGCGACTGCTCCTCCTCCGGCAGCGCCTGCCGCATCCCGTCCAGTTCCTCGGCGCGCCCGGCCAGCAGATGGCGCAGTCCGCCGAAGACCTCGCCGGGCGGCGGCAGCAGTCCGGCGCCGGTGCCGAGGGTGGCGTACGACTGCATGTAGAAGCCCTGGGCGGCGTCCAGGACGGGTATCTCGCGCAGCGCCGACGCGGTGGCGTCGCGGCCGGCGATGCGTGCGGCGGCCAGGTCGGCGGCGAGCTCCTGGCGGCGGCCCACGCCCTGGGAGGCGCGCAGGTAGAAGGTGCCGTACCAGAGGAACGGCCTGGCGGCGAGACGGTAGCTCAGGCCCGCCGACCCTGCGTCGACCGCGCCCGTCTTCTTGCCCTTGGCAAGCCGCTTGGCGTTCTTCTTCTCCTGCTTGGCCTCCTCCTTGGCGACCTTCTTGCGGGACCGCTCGTGCAGGCTGGCGACGGTGCGCATCACCTGGAGGCGGCCGCGCAGGGTGATCGCGGCGAGGCGGGTGTCGTGGTTGGTGTAGTGCCCGAACTCATGGGCCAGGACGGACCGCAACTGCGGTTCGCTGAGCCCTGCCATCAGCGGCAGCCCGATGTACATACGGCGCCGGCCGGGCTTGAGGCCGAGGAACGTCGCGTCCTCGGACACGGCCGCGTTGACGTCCGGCGTCAGCAGGATCTCGTCGGGCGCGCGGGTTCCCGTCTGCCCGGCCAGTTCCCGTACGGCCGCCCAGAGTTCGGGTTCCTGCGGCTCGGTCACGGGCAGGCCGGGCAGCGGCTCGTCCTTGGGCGTGCGCAGCGCGAACATGCCCTGCACGATGGGGATCGCCAGCAGCGCGCTGACGATCCACACCTTGCCGGTGACGCTGCCGACACCGCCCTTGGCGACGGCCCAGTCGACGGCGACGAGCGCGCCGAGCATCACGAAACCGAGCAGATAGAACCCGGCGAGCAGGACGAGGGCGCGCACCGCGCGCAGAGTTGCCCCCATTTTGGGCAAGTCCCCCCACTAGAAATGGACATGACGAACTCGTGTGGGGGGAAGCGGAGTATGCCTCAGCGCAGGTCAGTGCGGCAACGCGGATTCCGGTCCGGGGACGCGTGGACGCGGTTCAATGGGGCGATTCGTGGCTCAGCGGGGTGATACGTGGCTCAGTGGGCCGATAGGCGGCTCAGTGCGGCAGCGTCGCCGGGCTGCCGCCGTTCGCCTCGTAGCCGGCCACCGCCAGCGCGCGGTACACCGCGAACTCCGCGGCCGGGTCGGCGGACAGGGTCCAGGGGAGGGCGCCGACATGGCCGTCGACGTGTATCAGCTGGTCCATGGCCTCCGCCCAGCGCTCGCCGCGCACCAGGAAGAAGATCAGCAGATGGCGCACATGGGCCAGCATCGGGTCGTCGGGGCGGGCCGCGTGCACCGCGAACAGCGCGCCGTGGATCGCCTTCGTCACGACCTCGCTCCGGTAGAAGCCGCTGACCAGGTTGACCTCGGGCAGGTGCTCGAAGACGGCGAAGAGCGGCATGGCGGCGAGGAGGGAGCCCTGGGGGGCCCGGGCCGCCGCCGCTTCCGCGAACTCGCCCGCCAACTGGCGGGAGCCGTGCCACTTCTCGCACCAGTAGTGCAGGGCTGCCAGATGTGCGCCCATGTGGGCCGGGGCGCGGTCCAGGATCTTCAGCCAGAGCTGCTCGAACTCCGGCCGCGGATAGGCCAGTCCACGGGCCACCGACAGCTCGATGATGTACGGGATCGGGTCACCGGGGGCGAGCAGCGCGGCGTCGCCGCACGCCGACCTCGCCTCCTCCATGATGATCCGGAACTCGTCCGTGCCCGGCGTCGCCGTGCGCCACGCCTGCTGGACGAGGAACTCCGCGTGTACGGCCGCGCCGCCCGCGTCCTTGGGCTGCTCGGTGCGCCACACCCGCAGCCACTGGCCGCCCGGCGTCTCGCTGACGCCGCCCGGGCGCTGCCGCAGCTCCAGAGCGGCGGCGCCCGCGAAGGCCTGGACGCGCTGCCAGCGCTTCTCGCCCTCCGCCTCCGTGCCGGCCAGCAGCTGCGAGGCCGCGCGATAGTCCTGGGTGCGCTGGACCAGGTCCAGGACGTCCAGCAGGTCCTGGTCGGGGCCGGGCATGCGGATGTCCAGCTCCTCCTGCCGTACGAAGCCGTAGTCCGCCGGGTCCGCGGCGTCCGGGTGGCCCGGCGGGACCTGCTCGATCATGCCCCGCCTGCGCCTCATGAACGGCAGCACCACAAAGCCGAGCATCACGAGCGCGATCAGGACCCAGAGAATCTCCATGCCACCAGCGTTCCAGACGCCGCCGACAAATGGCGAACGAGGTCGGGAGGCTGTGGAGAAAGGGTTCTGTGGTGGGGGCGGTTTTCCTGGGGGCCGGGCATCCCGGCCCGTCCGGCCGGCTCGGCCGACACATACGCCCGGCGGCATCCTCTCCGTTCGCGGACTACGCTCGGTGCCCATGAGTGACAGGCACATCAGTCAGCACTTCGAGACGCTCGCCATCCACGCGGGCAACACGGCGGACCCGCTCACCGGCGCGGTCGTTCCGCCCATCTATCAGGTCTCGACCTACAAGCAGGACGGCGTCGGCGGTCTGCGCGGCGGCTACGAGTACAGCCGTAGCGCCAACCCGACCAGGACCGCCCTTGAGGAGAACCTCGCCGCCCTGGAGGGCGGCCGTCGCGGCCTCGCGTTCGCGTCCGGACTGGCGGCCGAGGACTGCCTGTTGCGTACGCTGCTCAGCCCCGGCGACCACGTGGTCATCCCCAATGACGCGTACGGCGGTACGTTCCGCCTCTTCGCGAAGGTCGTGTCCCGGTGGGGCGTGGAGTGGTCGGTCGCCGACACCAGCGATCCGTCCGCCGTACGGGCCGCCATCACCCCGAAGACCAAGGCCGTGTGGGTGGAGACCCCCTCCAACCCGCTGCTCGGCATCACCGACATCGCCGTCGTCGCGCAGATCGCCCGGGACGCCGGCGCGAAGCTCGTCGTCGACAACACCTTCGCAACGCCTTACCTGCAGCAGCCGCTGGCCCTCGGCGCGGACGTCGTGGTGCACTCCCTGACCAAGTACATGGGCGGCCACTCGGACGTCGTCGGCGGCGCGCTGATCGTCGGTGACGAGGCGCTCGGCGAGGAGCTCGCCTTCCACCAGAACGCGATGGGCGCGGTCGCCGGGCCCTTCGACTCCTGGCTGGTGCTGCGCGGCACCAAGACGCTGTCGGTGCGCATGGACCGGCACAGCGAGAACGCCACGAAGATCGCCGACATGCTGACCCGGCACGCGCGCGTGACGAGCGTTCTCTACCCGGGGCTGCCCGAGCACCCCGGTCACGAGGTCGCCGCCAAGCAGATGCGGAGCTTCGGCGGCATGATCTCCTTCCAGGTCGCCGGTGGTGAGGAGGCGGCCGTCGAGGTCTGCAACCGCGCCAAGGTGTTCACGCTCGGCGAGTCCCTGGGCGGTGTGGAGTCCCTCATCGAGCACCCGGGTCGGATGACGCACGCGTCCGCGGCCGGCTCGGCCCTGGAGGTCCCCGGGGACCTCGTGCGCCTCTCCGTGGGCATCGAGAACGTCGACGACCTCCTGGAAGACCTCCAGCAGGCGCTCGGCTAGTCCGGACGGTCCAGGGCCTGGCGGGGCCCGCAGAAAGGTCTCACCAGCCCGTCAGCGGTGGGGTCGTCTCCGACGGCGGCTCCACCCACGGGCGGGCCATCACCGCCCACACCACGAACGCCACCGTCGCGGCGAACAGCAGCAGCCACATCAGCCGTACGGCGGCCGTCCTGCGGCGCAGCATCCGGCCGCCGCGCCGCACGACCTCCGTGTACAGCTCCGGCGGCACCGGCGGTGGCGTGGTCTCCATGATCCGCCGTGCGGCCGCTTCCCGTTGCGGGCGATTCACGGCGACACCGCCTTCGCTCCCAGTACGGCGGGCGCGGCCCCGCGCGGCGGTTGCAGCAGTGTCGACGTCGCCCGGTCGCAGATCGCGGTGACGCGCTCCGGGGGCAGGCCGAGCAGGGCCGCCACCTGCTCCTCGGCGACCCCCTCGTACAGGCGGAGGACCAGGATCAGGCGTTCCTGCGGGGAGAGCCGGGCGAGCGGCCCCTCGGGAGGCGGGCGGAACCGGGCGAGAACGCCCAGGCCGCCATACTCGTGCCAGGCGGCCCGGGAGAAGCGGGTGGCCAGGTACTGGCGGGCACGGTCGTACGGGTCCTCGCCGCGCAGTCGGTCCCAGCTCGCGTACGTGTGCGCCAGGGACAGCGTCAGCAGACGCCTCGCGCGGGGGTTGTGATCCGGCGGCTCCGCGGTGAGCAGTGTCGCGGCATGCAGCAGTCGCCCTGCCGCGCCCGCGACGAACGCCTCGAACTCCCGGGCCCGGCGGGCGTCCTGGGCCGCACGTCGTCGTCCCACCGCCCCTCCCGCCTGAAACGCGCTCTGAGGAACCGGGTCCGGCCAGGTGCGTGACGCCGGTCGTGCACGAGAGGAGGACCCCGTTTCATATGAGGCCAGGGACGGCCCGGGGTCAAGGGTCAGGACCCGATCAAGCGGCCACGCGTGCGTGGGCGGTCCCGCGCCGCCCGCTCAGGACGCCGTCAGGACGCCGTGGGCGTCTCCGCACCGGCGATGCCCTGGGCCGCCATCCGCGAGGACAGCGCGGTGTTGAAGCGCGTGAGGAGCGTGCAGAACGCCTCGCGCTCCTCCGGGGCCCAGTCCTGCGTCAGTTCCGCCATCAACTGGCGGCGCGACGAGCGCACTTCGTCCAGTCGCGACTGCCCGCGCGGGGACAGCTGGAGCACCACCGCCCGCCCGTCCTCGGGGTGCGAGGTGCGCTTGACGAGCCCCGTGTCGACGAGGGGTGCCACCTGCCGGGTGACCGTCGACGAGTCGATCCCCATGCTCGCGGCGAGCGCCTTGACGCCCATGGGGCCTTCCTTGTCGAGCCGGTTGAGCAGCAGGTATGCGGCGCGGTCCATGGAGTTGCGCACCTGCCCGACCCCACCGAGCCGGGTCTGTTCGGCACGGCGGGCGAACACCGCCACCTCGTGCTGCAGCGTGTCGAGGAGACCGCTGTCAGCGACGGTCGTCATGTCCATCGACATTTCAGGTGTTGTGGGCATGGCCGGGGGCTCACTTCATGAAGGGGGTGCTGGGTTGGGGGACAGGGTACGCGGCCCGGA
>JABFVM010000257.1 GCA_013362785.1 Streptomyces sp.
CGTCGCGGCGGAGCGGTACGCGGGGGCGCGTGACTGGGGGCTGGTGCAGGGGGCGTTCGCGGCCGGGCTGCTGGTCGGGACGGTGGTGTGTCTGCGCTGGCGGCCGTACCGGCTGCTGGTCGTGGCCGTCGTGGCCGGTGTGCCCCTCGCGGCCCCGCTGCTCGCCATGGGAGGGGGACTGCCGCTGCCCTGGGTGCTGTTGGCCGCGCTGCTCGCGGGGGTCGGGCTGGACGTGGCGGTCGTCACGTGGGCGACCGCCTTTCAGCAGCATGTGCCGCAGGGGGAGTTGGGGCGGATGAGTGCGTTCAACAGTGTGGGCGAGCGGCTGGCGATTCCGCTCGGCTATCTGCTGACCGCCCTCGCGGCCGGGCTGTGGGACGACCGGGCGGTGCTGGTGGCGTGTGCCGGGCTCGTCGTCGTCGCGGTCGTCCTCAACCTCTGTGTGCGGGACCTGTATCGCATCAACGCGGTCCGGAAGTGACCGCTCAGAGCGCCTTCGCGTAGCACAGGCTCAGCTCGTGGTGGCGGTAGTAGCCGAACTTCCCGCACGGCTCGTACCCGCTGGACAGGTACAGCGCCACCGCCTCCGGCTGCTTGGCGCCGGTCTCCAGCACCATGCGGACCCGGCCCGCCGCCCGGGCGTCCTCCTCGAGCGCGGCCAGGATGCGGCGCGCCAGACCCCGGCCGCGCATCTGCTCGATGACGTACATCCGCTTGATCTCGGCGTCGCCGTCGGCGTTGCCCTCGCCGTTCTCGTCCTGGACGCGCCAGGCGCCGGAGGCCACGGGGGCGCCGAGCTCGTCGTACGCGATCAGGTACAGGCCGTTCGGCGGGACGAAGTCCGCCGCGTCCATGGCCGTGGCGTCGCCGCCGTCCCCGTAGCGGACGCCGTACTCGGCCTGGACCTGGTCGTTCAGCTTGACGGCGTCGGGGTGGTCGAAGGAGACCGGACGTATATGCATGCTAGATACCGTATACCAATTCAAGATCAAGAGGGTCCAAAGCCGGACTCCGTCCAGTGTGCCGGTAAGGTGCCGGGGTGCTCACTGTGACCTCTGTGAATGTGAATGGGCTGCGGGCCGCCGCGAAGAAGGGCTTCGTGGAGTGGCTCGCCGGTACCGAGGCCGATGTGCTGTGTCTGCAGGAGGTGCGTGCGGAGCCGCAGCAGCTGCCTGAGCAGGTACGGACGCCCGACGGGTGGCATGTCGTGCACGCGCCCGCCGCCGCCAAGGGGCGTGCCGGTGTCTCGCTCTACACCCGCCGTGAGCCCGACCGGATCCAGGTCGGTTTCGGGTCGAGTGAGTTCGACGGCAGCGGGCGCTACGTCGAGGCCGACCTGCCGGGTGTGACGGTCGCCTCGCTCTACCTCCCCTCCGGCGAGGTCGGCACCGAGCGGCAGGACGAGAAGGTCCGCTTCATGGACGAGTTCCTGGCCTACCTGAAGGACCTGCGCGAGCGCGCCGCCGCCGACGGCCGTGAGGTCCTGGTCTGCGGCGACTGGAACATCGCCCACCAGCAGGCCGACCTGAAGAACTGGCGCGGCAACACCAAGAACTCCGGGTTCCTGCCGGAGGAACGGGAGTGGCTCACGCGAGTGTTCGCCCCTGCCGAGGGTGGCTATGTCGATGTCGTGCGGGAGCTTCATCCGGATGTGGAGGGGCCGTATACCTGGTGGTCGTATCGGGGGCGGGCTTTCGACAACGATTCAGGGTGGAGGATTGATCTTGCTGTGGCGACCCCTGGCCTCGCGGCACGGGCCGTCAAGGGAGTCGTGGAAAGGGCGGCCAGTCATGAGGAGCGGTGGTCGGACCATGCTCCCGTGACCGTGGTCTTCGAGATGTGACGCGGACCGGGCGAGGCGACGACCGAGCGCGGCAGGCCCCGCTCGGTCGGCCCGTCAGAACTCAGCTGCTTCGACCCGCGCCGAGGGTTCACCGAGCGTGAAGGCCAAGCGTGAGGTGTCCGGCCCGGCAAGCCGGGCGGGACCACCGCCGCAGCGGCCCTTGGTGACGACGACGCGGGCGCCGCTTTCGAGGAGAAGCTCTCGGGAGATGGCGGCGTCCGTCGCCGTGGCCGCCGCGCGGTAACGGTCGACCGTGTACGCCTCCAGCCAGTCGGATCGCATCCCGGCTGGAGCGGGGCACACTTCACCCCGCGCGGTTGCCCTGCACACGTAGTCGCCGTACGGATGGCTCTTACGGGTCGCGAAGTACATGCGTCCGCCGCAGCCCGAACAGTGTGCGATGCCGGTGAGCAGCGCAGTCGACCGGCTCCTCGGTCGACAGGTGCTGTTGGAACGGGCATCAAGGACGTGTTGCAGCGCCTGAAACTCCTCGTCGGACAGCAGCGGCTGCCCGATGAGTACCGGGGCGCCGATGGCGTCGCGAACGGTCTGGCCTCCATGAGTCCGGTGCCCCATCAGCGAGGGGCTGCGCAGCACTTTGGACAGCGTTCCTGAGGTCCAACGGAATCGTTCGAAGTCCCGTCCGTGGCGGCGGCCACCTGTCGGGCGCCCTTGAAGCCGGGCGTGACGGTCGCGCGGCACCAGGACATCCGAGTCGTTCAGCTCGCGTGCGATGGCGATCAACGACAGGCCCGTATGCACGTCCTCCACGATCATGCGGACGACTGCGGCGGTCTCGGGATCAGGGGTCAGGCACCACCCGCTGCCCGAGGGATGCGGCGCCTTCTGGTAGCCGAAGGGGATCAGCCCGCCTCCGTAGCGACCGGCTGCGCGTAGTGCTTCATGGCTGCTGCTGAGCCGGGCGGAGATGGCGTGGGCTTCCTGCTCGGCATCGTGAGCGAGGTCCATGCACCGACGGATGGCCGAGCCGTCGGCCTGCGGTGTCACGACGAGCGGGTGATCTTCCTCCGGCATGCCGAACACGAGCGTTCGAGTGTGCTGTCGCCCCCATGCGATCAACTCGGCCATGTGTGCCACGGAACGCACAGCGCGATCCACGTGTGACCAGATGACAGCTTCGTACTCGTGAGGCCGGTGCAGCCAGGACGACAGGGAGGGCCTCTCGAACGGGGACGTCCGGCGGGCTGAGACCCCGAGGTCCGATGCCTCGGCGATCAAGGTGAAGCCGAGCCGCTCGCCGAGAGCCGGATGACGGACCGCTGTCGGCCTGGTGAGGTCGTCACGCTGGTGACGCAACTGAGACGCAGCGCGGCAAGGGCCCTCGGTCGTCGCCCACCGGAAGTCGAGGGAGAGGGAGTGCACAGGGCTGCTCGATGATTACGCTTGGGCACGTTGACGCTCCTTGGCAGTGTCGGCCGTACCCCGGGGCTGGTGGCACAGCCGCCGGGGCCTTTTCGATCTCACTCTCGGAGCGCGAACGTGATTCCGTGCAGGGTCTCCCGGAATCTGCCTCGATGGAGTGAATGTTGATCGAATGCGAGACACTCGCGAAGGAATCAGGCTTCTGGCCGGGGTGGACCAGTAGCCCGACCGGCTACGACTGCTTTCGCAGCCGTCGGTCCAGGGCCAAGGACAGTTCCGCCTCCACCACGCTCCGGGCCAGGGGGCGTAGGCGTTGGAGGTCGGTTTCGTGGGTGTGGCGGAGTACCAGGTCGGCGAACATTTCTGCCAGGTCGTCCACGTGCTCGCGGACCCGTTTGCCGGCGGCCAGGACCTCGGCGAGTGGGATGCCCTCGCGGACCAGGGCCGAGGAGACGTCGAGGAGGCGGCGGCTGATGTGGACGATCTCGTCGCCGTCGGTGCCGAGGTAGCCGAGGTCCAGGGCGGCGGCGAGGTTCTCCGGCGTGACCTGGCCTTCGAAGCGGGCGGCGAGTTCCTCGGGGGTGAGGCGGACCGGCTCCTCCTCGGTGGGGGCGGTGACGCCGAGGACGTCGGCGACGTCGCGGCCGTGGTCGAGGGCCTCCGCCAGTTCCGCGATGCCGGTGAGGGTGTGGCCGCGCTCCAGCAGGGCCGCGATCGTGCGCAGGCGGGCCAGGTGGTGGTCGTCGTACCAGGCGATACGGCCCTCGCGGCGGGGTGGCGGTATCAGCTTGCGTTCCCGGTAGAAGCGCAGGGTGCGCACCGTGATGCCGGCTTGGCGGGCCAGTTCCTCCATGCGGTACTCACGCTTCTCGGTCACCCTGGAACCTTAATTCGTACCGAGGGTAACTTTCCTGGCCCGCCCCCTACCGGTCGGTACGGACCTCATCTACTCTCCCCATTGCGCCAGTGGACACTGGCAGGGTTCCGGTTCAAGTGTGTTCAAGTGTGGAGGCACAGGCATGGCCGAACGCGAACATGTGCGGGTCGCGGTGGTCGGGTCCGGGTTCGGCGGGCTGGGGGCCGCCGTCCGGCTGCGACGCGAGGGCGTCACCGACTTCGTCGTCCTGGAGCGGGCCGACAGCGTCGGCGGCACGTGGCGGGACAACAGCTATCCGGGGTGTGCGTGCGATGTGCCGTCGCATCTGTACTCGTTCTCCTTCGCGCCCAACCCCGACTGGCCGCGCACCTTCTCCGGGCAGGAGCACATCCGCGCCTATCTGGAGCATGTGACCGATGTGTTCCGGCTGCGGCCGCACATCCGCTTCGACTCGGAGGTGAAGCGGATGACCTGGAACGGCGAGCGGCTGTGCTGGGACATCGAGACCAGCAGCGGCGAGCTGTCCGCCGACTTCGTCGTCTCTGCCACCGGGCCGCTGAGCGATCCGAAGATCCCCGAGATCCCGGGGCTCGACTCCTTCCCGGGCAAGGTCTTCCACTCCGCCCGCTGGGACCACGACTACGACCTGCGCGGCAAGCGCGTCGCCATGGTCGGCACCGGTGCCTCCGCCATCCAGATCGTGCCGGCCGTCCAGCCCGAGGTCGAGCGGCTGACCCTCTTCCAGCGCACCCCGCCCTGGGTGATGCCCCGCGTCGACCGCGCCATCAGCGACGCCGAGCGCTCCGTGCACCGGGCCCTGCCCTTCACCACCCGGCTGCGCCGCGGACTGCTGTGGGGGATGCGGGAGTTGCAGGTCCAGGCGTTCACCAAGCACCCGGGCGAGCTGGGGTTCATCGAGCAGCTGGCCAAGCGGAACATGGGCCGCTCCATCAAGGACCCGGCGCTGCGCGCCAAGCTCACCCCCGACTACCGCATCGGCTGCAAGCGGATCCTGTTGAGCAGCGAGTACTACCCGGCGATCGCCAAGCCCAATGTGGATGTCATCGCCAGTGGGCTCAGTGAGGTCAGGGGCTCCACCCTCGTCGGCGCCGACGGCAGCGAGGCCGAGGTCGACGCGATCGTCTTCGGTACCGGGTTCCATGTCACCGACATGCCGATCGCCGACCGGGTCGTGGGCGCGGAGGGCAGGACGCTCGCCGAGGCGTGGAAGGGCGGGATGGAGGCGCTGCGGGGTGCCTCCGCCGCCGGGTTCCCGAACTGGATGACGATCATCGGGCCGAACACCGGCCTCGGGAACTCCTCCATGATCCTGATGATCGAGTCCCAGCTGAACTACATGGCCGACTTCGTACGGCAGTTGAACGTCCTCGGCGGCCGGGTCGCCCTCGACGCGCGGCCCGGCGCGGTGCACGCCTGGAACCGGCGGGTGCAGGAGCGCATGAAGCGGACGGTGTGGAACACGGGCGGGTGTACGAGTTGGTACCTCGACGCCGCCGGCCGTAACACGACCATCTGGCCCGGTACGACGACCGAGTTCAGGCGGGCGACGCGGCGCGTGGACCTCGCGGAGTACGCGGTCGTGCGAGCCGCCGTCGAAGCCGGTGACGCCGAGCCCGCGGAGGTGACCGCGTGAGCCGCCTCCTGAGCGTCGCCTCCGGGCCGTACGCACCTCCCGCCCCCGCCCGTGAGCTGACGGCCGTGTCCGCCGACGGCGCCCGGCTGCACATAGAGGTGCACGGGCCCGAGAACGCGCCCCCCGTCGTCCTCGCCCACGGCTGGGCCTGCTCGACCGCCTTCTGGGCGGCGCAGATCCGCGAACTGGCCGCCGACCACCGGGTCATCGCCTACGACCAGCGCGGCCACGGACGCAGCCCGGCGAGCCCGGCATGCAGCCCCGGCGCGCTCGCCGACGATCTCGAAGCCGTACTGAAGGCCACCCTCGCACCCGGTGAGCGGGCCGTGATCGCCGGGCACTCCATGGGCGGCATGACGGTGATGGCCGCCGCCGGGCGCCCGGCGCTGCGTGAGCACGCCGCCGCCGTCCTGCTGTGCAGCACCGGCGCCTCGCGGCTGGTCGCCGAGTCGACGGTCATACCCCTGCGGGCGGGCCGGCCGCGCACCTGGCTGACCCGGCGCGTCCTCGGCTCCCGGGCACCGCTCGGACCGGTCACGCCGGTCGCCCGGGCGATCCTCAAGTACGCCACGATGGGCCCCGGTTCGGCCCCGCACATGGTCGAGGCGTGCGCGCGGATCGTGCACGCGTGTCCGCGCAAGGTGCGCTACGCCTGGTCGCAGGTGCTCGACCTGCTCGATCTCGACCACGGCGTACGGCAGTTGTCGGTGCCGACCGCGGTGGTCGTCGGCACGGCCGACCGGATGACCCCGCCGGTGCACGCCCGCGCGCTGGCCGCCGCGCTGCCGGACTGCCTCGGCGTCACCGAACTGCCCGGACTCGGGCACATGACGCCGGTCGAGGCGCCCGAGCTGGTGACCGGGCGAATACGGGAGCTCGTCACGACGTACACGCGGGCCAGGACGCACACACAGGTGAAGGAGGGGGCATGAGCAGGGTGAGCCTCGAAGGACAGGTCGCCGTCGTCACGGGCGCGGCTCGGGGCGTCGGTGAGCTGCTGGCGCGCAAGCTCTCCGCGCGCGGGGCGAGCGTGGCGCTGGTCGGACTGGAGCCGGACGCGCTCAAGCAGGTCTCCGAGCGGCTGCACGGCGACAGCGACCACTGGTACGCCGACGTGACGGATCACGAGGCGATGGCGCAGGTGGCGCGGGAGGTCAAGGAGCGGTTCGGGAAGGTCGACATCGTCGTCGCCAACGCGGGTGTCGCGACCGGGGGGCCGTTCGTCGACTCCGACCCGGAGGCCTGGCGGCGGGTCATCGAGGTCAACCTCGTCGGGTCGGCGGTGACCGCGCGGGCGTTTCTGCCGGTGCTGATGGAGAGCCGCGGGTATCTGCTGCAGATCGCCTCGCTCGCGGCGATCACTCCGGCGCCGATGATGACCGCGTACTGCGCGTCCAAGGCGGGTGTGGAGGCGTACGCGCACAGTCTGCGGGCCGAGGTCGGGCACAAGGGCGTGCGGGTCGGCGTCGGTTACCTCTCCTGGACCGACACCGACATGGTGCGCGGCGCCGATCAGGACGACGTCATGCGGGAGTTGCGCAAGCGGCTGCCGTGGCCGGCCAACAAGACCTATCCGCTGGGGCCGGCGGTCGACCGGATCGTGGCCGGGATCGAGCGGCGGGCCGTCCATGTGTACGGGCAGTGGTGGCTGCGCGGTATGCAGGGGGTGCGCGGGTATCTGCCGGGGCTCATCGGGACGGTGGGGCAGCGGGAGATGCGGCGGTTCGGGGACCGGCTGGAAGGGATGCGGACGGGGCTGGTCGGGGCGGGCGGCGCCGCCGACGAGCAGGAGCGAACTGGGCGTACTACGCGGCGTAACTGATCGACATGCGTAGGGTGATCGCCCGTGTGAATCTGGTCGAGGCCCCAGCGAGGGGCCAGCCCCCCACCCAGTACGGGAGTGAACCCACATGGGCATGAAGGACCAGTTCCAGGAGAAGTCCGAGCAGCTGAAGCAGCGTGCGCAGCAGCAGGGTCAGCGCCGGCCGAACCCGCAGCCCGGCCAGCCCGGCCAGCCGGAGCGGGGCCGTCCGCAGCGGCCGCAGCGGGACGAGGAGTCCGAGCGGCGGACGCGTGAGGACGAGGAGCGCTTCGACCAGGACTACGACCGGTAAGTCCTTTGCGCTGAGCGCGGGGTGCCCCCTGAATCGGGGGTGCCCCGCGTTTGTGTTTTCCTGGTCGTCCAGTCGATCGACAAGAAGCCGAGGTCATGACCAGTCACTGCTGCGAGGCGATGACCAGCCAAGTGAACGCGCGCTGCGACCAGCACGACGACCCCTTCGCCTGCCCGGACGCGCTCGTCGGCTTCAGCGCCAGGTTCCAGGAGTACGGGCTGATCATCCATGACGGCGGCACGGCGAAGAGCACGATCGACTTCTGTCCCTGGTGCGGACGCCGCCTCCCCGAGTCGCAGCGGGACCGGTGGTTCGACGAGCTGGAGCGTCGCGGGATCGATCCGTGGGAGGACGAGATCCCCGCCGAGTTCCAGGACGACCGCTGGCTCGCCTCTTGAGAACGCGCCTCTTGAGAAGGCGCCCTCAAGCACGCGGCGGGAGCTTCGGGCGCGACCGGTCCGGTACGTGTGCGTAGTCCGGGGGCGTCGCCGGGGGGTTGGATTCCAGTAGCTCCAGGGCCAGTTCCACCGCGTCCGTCAGCTGGGCATGGCGGCCCTCCGCCCAGTCCAGCGGTGTGCGCAGGATCTCCAGGTCCGGGGTGACGCCCTTGTTCTCGATGCTCCAGCCGTACGCGTCGAACCACGCCGCGTTCATCGGGACCGTGATCACCGTGCCGTCGCCGAGGCGGTGGCGGCCGGTCATGCCGACCACTCCGCCCCAGGTGCGCTGGCCGACGACCGGGCCCAGCTTCAGCAGCTTGAAGGCGGCCGTGATCATGTCGCCGTCGGACGAGGTCGCCTCGTCCGCCAGGGCGACCACCGGGCCCCTCGGGGCGTTCGAGGCGTACGACACCGGCTGGGCGTTGCGGGTGAGGTCCCAGCCCAGGATCGTGCGGGTCAGCTTCTCCACCACCAGCTCGCTGATGTGGCCGCCCGCGTTGCCGCGTACGTCGACGATCAGCGCGGGGCGTGACATCTCCATCCGCAGGTCCCGGTTGAACTGGGCCCAGCCCGAGCCGCCCATGTCCGGGATGTGCAGATAGCCGCAGCGGCCGCCGCTCAACTCCCGTACGACGTCGCGGCGTTTGGCGACCCAGTCCTGGTAGCGCAGGGGGCGTTCGTCGATCAGGGGCACCACCGCCACCCGGCGGGCCCGGCCCGCTTCGCCCTCCGCCGGGGTGAACGTCAGCTCCACCGTCGTACCGCCCGCGCCGGCCAGCAGGGGATAGGGGCCCGCCACCGGGTCCACGGGGCGGCCGTCGACGTGGGTGAGGACCGCGCCCTCGCGGATTCCCGTGCCCGCCAGCGGGGAGCGGGCCTTGGAGTCGGAGGACTCGCCGGGGAGGATGCGCTTGACCGTCCAACCCTCCTCGCGGCGTACGAAGTTGGTGCCCAGCAGGCCCTGCCAGCGCTGGTAGTGGGGCGGGCCCTCGTTGCGGCGGGCCGCCGTGACGTAGGCGTGGGAGGTGCCGAGTTCGCCGAGGACCTCGCGGAGCAGGTCCGCGAACTCGTCGGGGGAGGCGACGCGTTCGACCAGGGGGCGGTACTGGTCGAGTACCGCGTCCCAGTCGATGCCGCACATGTCCGGTTCCCAGAAGTACGCCCTGATCAGCCGCCCCGCCTCCGCGTACGACTGCCTCCACTCCGCGGCCGGGTCCACCTTGTGCAGGATGCGGCGGGCGTCGATCCACACCGTGGTGTCGCTGTCGCCGGACTCGCTCGCGGGCACCGCCCGCAGGTCGCCCTCGTCGAGCAGGACCAGCCGGCTGCCGTCGCCGCTCACCGCGAACCAGTCCAGATGGTCGACGAGTTCGGTCTTCTTCGCCTTGCTGATGTTGAAGTGTTCGAGGGTCGGCCGCCCGGTCATGTCGTCCGGGTTGGCGAACGTCTCGCCCAGCGCGCCCGAGATCGGCCAGCGCAGCCAGACCAGCCCGCCGCCCGCGACCGGGTACAGCGCGGAGTACTTCGAGGCGGTGACCGGGAAGGGGGTGACCCTGCTCTCCAGGCCCTCGACCTCGACGGTCGTCGCGCCCGCGTCCCCGCCCTCCTCGTCCTCCACCGGGTCCAGGCCCCCGGCGGCCGGGCGGCCCTCCGGGGTCAGGGCGAACGGGGAGGGGGTGGCCGAGGACAGGGGGACCAGGTAGGGACGGCAGCCCAGCGGGAAGGACAGGTCCCCGGTGTGCACGTCGTACACCGGGTCGAAGCCGCGCCAGGAGAGGAAGGCCAGATAGCGGCCGTCCCGGGTGAACACCGGGTTCTCGTCCTCGAAGCGGCCGCCCGTGACGTCGACGATCAGGCTGTCCCCTTGTCCCACCCGGGAAATACGGGCCAGCTTGATCTGCCGCAGGGAGCGGCCGATCCCGGGGTGCGACCACGTCAGCCAGGTGCCGTCCGGGGAGAAGGCGAGGTCCCGTACGGGGCCGTTGACCGAGTGGATCAGCTCGGTGACCTCGCCGTTGGAGTCCTCGGTCACGTCGAGGAGGAGCAGTCGTCCGTCGTGGGAGGCGATGGCGACGCGCTCGCCCTTCGGGTCGGCGACCATCTCCAGGACCCGGCCCACCTCGCCGGAGGCCAGCCGCCGGGGTTCGCGGTCGCCGCTCGCGCGCGGCAGATAGGCGATCTCGATCGCGTCCTCGCCCTCCGCGTCCGTCACATACGCGACCTGGCCGACCGAGCCGAGCATCTCCGGCAGCCGGACCCGTACGCCCGGGGTGTCGGTGATGGTGCGGGCGGGGCCGTCCCGGTGGGTGAGCCAGTACAGGCTGCCGCGTACGACGACGGCGCTCGCGCGGCCCGTCTCGTCCACGGAGACGCCGTCCACGTGCTGGGCGGCGGGCACCTGGTAGGTGCGGCGGCCCGCGCGCGGCCCGCTCAGCCGTACGTCGAGTTTGCGTGGGCCGGAGCCTTCGGCGAGATCGTCCACGATCCACAGGTCGCCCGCGCACTGGTACACCACCCGGGTGCCGTCACTGGAGGCGTGCCGGGCGTAGAAGGCGTCGTGGTCGGTGTGTCTGCGCAGGTCGGAGCCGTCGTAGGCGCAGGAGTAGAGGTTGCCGACGCCCTCGTGGTCGGAGAGGAAGGCGATCCGGCCGCCGACGAACAGGGGGGAGTGGAGGTGGCCGTCGATGTCCGCGAGCAGGCGTTCGCCGTGCAGCCACAGGCGGCCCGTGGCGCCGCCCCGGTAGCGCTTCCAGGAGGCCGGTTCGTGCGGTGGGGTGCCGGTCAGGAGCAGGGTCTTGCGCTCGTCGCCGATGTCGGCGACCTGGATGTCGGAGCAGGGCCCCCAGGGGAGCTTGCGGCCGGGGTCGCCGTTGACGAGGACCTTGTAGGCCCAGGTGAAGTGGGAGAAGGGTTCGCCGTGGGAGGCGACGGCGAGGATCACGCCGTCCGGTGTGAAGCCGCACACCTGGGTGTCGGCCGAGCCCCAGTGGGTGAGCTGGGTGCCGGGGCCGCCGTCCACCGGGATCAGGTGGATCTCGGGCACCAGGGTGCGCCAGCTCGTGTACGCGATGTGCCGGCCGTCGGGGGAGAAGCGGGGGTGGCCGATCTTGGTGCGGTCCACGGTGAGCCGCCAGGCGCGGCCCGGGGTGTCGCCCGGGGCACCGAGGGGGGCCAGCCACAGGTCGTCCTCGGTCACGAAGCACAGCAGGTCGTCGCTCAGGTGCGGTAGGCGCAGGTAGCTCACCTCCCCATGCTTTTCCCGCGGACGTACCTGGGCAACTCGTGACACAAGGATCCGCGTGACCCAGAACACGTACGAAACCGTTTCGTTTCGCTTGGGGGTGCGCTATCGTCGTTGGTGTACGAAACCGTGTCGTTCGGAATGGGAAGGTGGGAACGGTGACCGAGGTCGCAACGGGACGTCGCAGCCGTATCACCCCGGAGCGCGAGGCCGAGTTGTACGCGGCCGTGCTCGACCTGCTCCGAGAGGTCGGCTACGACGCCCTCACCATGGACGCCGTAGCGGCCCGCACCCGGTCCAGCAAGGCGACGCTCTACCGCCAGTGGGGCGGCAAGCCGGAGCTGGTGGCGAAGGCGGTCCGGCACAACAAGCCGGGCAACATCTCCGACGTCGACACCGGATCTCTGCGGGGCGACCTGCACGCCCTCACCTCGCGTGAGGACGACTGCAGCATGCAGCAGAACGCCGCGCTGATGCGGGGTCTGTTCATGGCGGTGCACGGCAACCCGGACCTCCTCGCCGCGTTCAAGGAGCTGCTGCTCGAACCGGAGATGGAGGAGTTCAACCGGGTGCTCCAGCGGGCCGTCGCCCGCGGCGAGGTCCGCGCCGACTGTCCGGCGCTGGACTATGTGGTGCACATGCTCATGGGCGCGTTCGCCACACGCACGCTGATCGACGACCAGCCGCCGACGCAGGCGTTCCTCATCTCGTACATCGACGCCGTGGTCCTCCCCGCCCTCGGCGTACCCGTCAACTGACGAGTCCCCGTAGCTGACGAGTCTCCCCAGTAAGCCCTCCTCCTGACGTATCCGCTCACGTCGTCGGGCTGATCACCCCTGCCCTGGGGCCTGTGTCGGAACCCCGGCCGGGCGCCCCACCCACGACCTGACCGGAGTCACTCTCGTGGCCACCTTTCTCTACAAGCTCGGCCGGCTCGCCTTCAGGCGACGGCATTTCGTCGCCCTCATATGGGTCGCGCTGCTCACCCTCGCCGGGGTCGGCGCGGCCAGCGCGCCCACCGCGGGCAGCACGTCCTTCTCGATCCCCGGCACCGAGGCGCAGAAGGCCTTCGACCTGCTGGAACAGCGCTTCCCCGGCATGAGCGCCGACGGTGCGACGGCCCGGGTCGTCTTCAAGGCACCGGACGGTCAGAAGATGACGGACGCCGCCAACAAGGCGACCGTCGAGGAGACCGTCAAGGAACTGTCCGACGGCTCCGAGGTGGCCTCCGTCGCCGATCCGTACACCGCGCACGCCGTCAGCAAGGACGGCACGATCGCGTACGCGTCGGTGAAGTACGAGGTCTCCGGCATGGAGCTGAAGGACGCCTCACGGGACGCCCTTCAGGACGCGGCGCAGGACGCGCGGCACGCCGGGCTGACGGTGGAGGTCGGCGGTGACGCACTCCAGACGACGCCCGAGACCGGCGCCACGGAGGTCATCGGCATCGCCGTCGCCGCGGTCGTCCTCGTCATCACCTTCGGCTCCCTGATCGCGGCCGGGCTTCCGCTGCTCACCGCCCTGATCGGCGTCGGCATCGGCATCTCCACCATCACCGCCCTGGCCAGCGCGCTGGAGCTGGGCTCCACGACCTCGACGCTGGCGATGATGATCGGCCTCGCGGTCGGCATCGACTACGCCCTGTTCATCGTCTCCCGCTACCGCGCCGAGCTGGCCGAGGGCCGGGAGCGCGAGGAGGCGGCCGGCCGGGCCGTCGGCACCGCGGGCTCCGCGGTGGTCTTCGCGGGCCTGACCGTCGTGATCGCGCTGGTCGGCCTGTCGGTCGTCAACATCCCGATGCTGACCAAGATGGGCATCGCCGCGGCGGGCACCGTCGTGATCGCGGTACTCATCGCGCTGACGATGATCCCGGCGCTGCTCGGCTACGCGGGCAAGAAGGTCCAGCCGACCGGAAAGAAGAGCCGCTGGATGGGCGGCAACCGGGCCGAGAAGAAGGCCGCCGCCTCCGGTACGGCCGCGCCCGCCAAGCCCAACCTGGGCACCCGCTGGGCCAGTTTCGTCGTCCGCCGTCCGATCGCCGTCCTCCTCCTGGGCGTCCTCGGCCTCGGCGCCGCGGCGATCCCCGCGGCGTCCCTGGAACTGGGCCTGCCCGACGACGGTTCGCAGCCGACGTCCACGACCCAGCGCCGCGCCTACGACCTGCTGTCCGACGGGTTCGGGCCCGGCTTCAACGGCCCGCTGATGGTCGTGGTCGACGCCAAGGGCAGCGGCGACGCGGACGCGGTCTTCAAGCAGGTCGGCGATGACATCAAGGGCCTGAAGAACGTCGTGACGGTCACCCCGGCGGCGCCCAACAAGGCGGGCGACACGGCGACGATCACGGTGATCCCGGACTCCAAGCCGTCCTCGGTGACGACGGAGGACCTGGTGCACTCCATCCGCGACAAGGGCGCGGAGGTGAAGGCCGACACCGGCGCGGATGTGCTGGTCACCGGCTCGACGGCGATGAACATCGACGTCTCGCAGAAGCTGAACGACGCGCTGCTGCCGTACCTGGCCCTGGTCGTCGGCCTTGCCTTCCTCCTCCTGATCGTGGTCTTCCGCTCGATCCTGGTCCCGCTCAAGGCGGCGCTCGGCTTCCTGCTGAGCGTGATGGCGGCCCTCGGCGCGGTCGTCGCGGTCTTCCAGTGGGGCTGGCTCGCGAGCCTCATGGGAGTGGAGGAGACCGGCCCGGTGATGTCCATGATGCCGATCTTCATGGTCGGCGTGGTCTTCGGCCTGGCGATGGACTACGAGGTGTTCCTCGTGACCCGGATGCGCGAGGCGTACGTCCATGGCGAGAAGCCGAGCCAGGCGGTGGTGACCGGGTTCAAGCACGGCGCCAGGGTCGTCACGGCCGCCGCCGTGATCATGATGGCGGTCTTCGCGGGCTTCATCGGCTCGTCCGAGTCCATGGTCAAGATGATCGGCTTCGGCCTCGCCGTCGCGGTCTTCTTCGACGCCTTCATCGTCCGCATGGCCATCGTCCCGGCCGTCCTGGCCCTGCTCGGCCGTCGCGCCTGGTGGCTCCCGAAGTGGCTGGACCGCGCCCTGCCGAACGTGGACGTGGAGGGCGAGGGCCTGCGGACACGGACCGACCGCAACGAGGACGAGGACCGGGAGCTGGCACGCGTCTGACCCGCCACTCCTGAAACAGACCGGCCGGTGAGGGCCCCGTGGGGACGGGGGCGCCCTCACCGGCCTTCTCTTGCCTGCCGTAAGTTCCTCGCCGACC
Source organism: Streptomyces sp. (assembly GCA_013362785.1). GTDB lineage: Bacteria > Actinomycetota > Actinomycetes > Streptomycetales > Streptomycetaceae > Streptomyces. The sequence continues at coordinate 14,788 of JABFVM010000257.1, forward strand.
GGCCTAACGGCCGACCGACCAGCACGGACAGGAGCCCCATGGCCAAGCAGCGCATCACCGTCTGCCTCCCGCCCTGCGACCAGGACGACCCCGAGTCGCTGCGCCGGGCGATCCAGCGGGCCATGGCGCCGTACGACTACAACCGCGACGACATTCCCCACCCGGACTGGGTCGGGGAGTGGGACTACTGGTTCATCTCCGGCGCCGGGTATGAGCTCGCCGTCCTGCCCGGGCACGAGGAGGACCCCCGCCTCGTAAGGCACGACGAGTGGAGACAGCCGCCCGAGGAACTGCCCAGGTCGCGGTGCCACGGCGGGCCGCGCGGGCTGCTCGACCTCGACACCGACCGGGCGGAGGTGGCCCGGGAGGCCGCGCGCCTGTGGGACGACTGGCGGAGGTTCGCCGACGGCCACGCGGGTGGTTCGGAGTCGGTGCTGCGGGCCGTGGCCGAGGACCCGGCGCTGAAGGAGCGGTTCACCGACAACCCGTACGCCTGGTTCGGCGCGGACCGGGCGGCGTACATCGCGGAACAGGCCGCCGAGGTGCTCCCCACGCCGGCCATGCTCACCCTGGGCGGCCGCTGGGTCGAGTACGGCGGCCCCGGCTACCGGCAGTGGTTCAACGCCTACTTGCAGGACTTGCCGGCCGACACGATGGTCGTGCGCGTCCTGTACCACTCCTGACCCCGGCCCGGCCCGACTGTACTGACTTTGTCTCGTGCCGTCCCGGCTGTCTCAGGGGTTGTACGGGTACGGCTGCGCGGTGGAGGTGGGGCATGAACGAGGTTGCGGACGAGGCCGGTTGGGATGTCGAGCCCGGCGACGAGATCGAGCCGGTGGTGCAGGCGGTGGGGCATCTGCTCAAGGTCTGCCGGGAGGCGGCGGGCCTGCGGCCGGCCGAGTTCGGTGAGGTCATGGGCTACGGCGAGGACATGATCCGCAAGATGGAACGGGGGCAGCGGATTCCGCGGGCGGAGTTCTTGGAGAGGGCCGATGACGTTCTGAGGGCGCAGGGGCATCTCAAGGCGTTCAAGCGGGAGATGGAGCACGCCCGGTATCCCAAGAAGGTGCGGGAGCTGGCGGACATGGAGGGGCGTGCGGTCGAGCTGTTGATGTACGGCAACCACAATCTCCACGGGCTGTTGCAGACCGAGGAGTACATGCGGGCGCTGCTGTCGACATGGCGTCCGGCCTACTCGACCGACCAGTTGGAGCGAATGGTTGCGGGGCGCAGGGCTCGTAAGTCCATCTTCGACCGGTCCCCTGCGCCCGAACTCAGCTTTGTCCAGGAAGAGGTAACGCTGCGCCGCCCGATCGGGGACACAATGGTATTGCGCCGACAGCTCGAACACCTGCTTGAGGTAGCCCAGTTGCCGTTCGTGGAGCTTCAGGTGATGCCGACCTCCCGCGCGAACCACCCCGGGACGGGGGGACGAATCCAGATGCTGAAGTTCGGCGACGGCAGCGGAGTTGGGCGCACCGACGGTGACTTCGGAGGGCGTCCGGTCTCCAACCCCAGGCAGCTCCGGCTCCTTGACCTGCGGTATGGCATTATCCGGGCTCAGGCGCTCACGCCAGGGGAGTCTCTGGCCTTCATCGAGCAAGCGCTGGGAGAACTATGAGCACCCCGGAACTCCACTGGTTCAAGAGCAGCTACAGCGACAGCAGCAACGGCAACGACTGCGTCGAGGTGGCCACCGCCCCCGCCACCATCCACATCCGCGACTCCAAGACCCCCGACGCCCCCCACCTCAAGGTCACCCCCGCCACCTGGACCGGCTTCATCCGCTCCGTCGGCCCCTGCCGGTGATCTCGACCTTGGTATTCGGTCGCGTGGCCCATGCACGCACCACTACCGTGCCTCCATGACGACAGCCGCCCACCCCCGTTTCGCCGCCGCGCTCGATGAGCTGGGGCTCGGCGAGCTGCACGCTCGGATCCGCCGCTTTCCGGACGCGACCCGTACCGCCGGTGAGGCGGCCGAGGCGATCGGGTGTGAGCTGAGTCAGATCTGCAAGTCGCTGATCTTCGCGGCCGACGGGGTGCCCGTGCTGGTGCTGATGGACGGGGCCTCGCGGGTCGACCTGGAGCTCGTCCGGAAGGAACTCGGCGTCCAGAAGGTCACGCGGGCCAAGGTCGACGTCGTACGGGAGACCACCGGGTACGCCATCGGAGGTGTGCCGCCCTTCGGGCACCGTACGAAGACGCGGGTGCTGGCCGACCGGTCGCTGCTGGAGCACGAGGTCGTGTGGGCCGCCGCGGGCAACCCGCACGCCGTCTTCCCCATGGCACCCGAGGACCTCGTCCTCCACGCCGGCGCCACCCTCGTGGACGTGCGCGAGCAGACGCAGTCGCAGACGCCGGCTTCGTGACCCCGCTCGTCACCGCCGCCGTCCTGCTGGCGGCCGTCACGCACGCCAGCTGGAACGCCATCGCGCACAAGATCACCGACAAGCTGGTCGGGTTCACGCTCATCTCGGGCGGCGGGGTGCTGATCGGGCTGGCGCTGATGCCGTTCGGGGCGTTCCCGGCGGCGGAGGCGTGGCCGTATCTGCTGGCCTCGGCTCTGGTCCACATCGTGTACTTCGCGCTGCTGATGAAGTCCTTCCGGCTGGGCGACTTCGGGCAGGCCTACCCCATCGCACGCGGCACCGCGCCGCTCGTCGTCGCCGTACTCGCCGCCTTCGTCGCCCACGAGGTGCCGGACGGATGGGCGGCGGCCGGGATCGCCGTCTCCTGTGCGGGGCTGACCGGCGTCGCCCTGTGGGGGCTGCGCGGGCGCCGGCCCAACTGGGCGGCGATCGGCGCGGCGTTGGCGACCGGGCTGAGCATCGCGGCGTACACCGTCCTGGACGGGCTCGGCGTACGGGCCTCGGGGTCGTCCCTCGGCTACATCGCCTGGCTGATGGCGCTGGAGGGGCTGGTCATCCCGGCGTACGCGGTCTGGCGCCTGCGCGGCCGGACCGTCGCCACCCTGCGCCCGTTCGCCGCCGTCGGTCTGCTCGGCGCCGCGCTGTCCGTCGCCGCGTACGCGCTGGTCCTGTGGGCCCAGACGAAGGCGGAACTGGCGCCGATCGCCGCGCTGCGGGAGTCCTCGATCATCGTCGGGGCCGCCATCGGAGCCGTCTTCTTCAAAGAGAGCTTCGGGGCGTCCCGGATCGCGGCGGCGGCGCTGCTGGTGCTGGGCATCGGGATGATGCTGCACGCGGGTTAGGCCTCCAAAGTCGGGCATTATTGGTCAATTTGGGTCTGCCGTATTGTTCGGAGCCGCGTTTCCGTCACGCGCGGGGCCTGTGACGGATCTGTGATTCCAGTGCATCGAAGGTGTTGCGCCAGGCACCGTAGATTCAAAATGGTCGGCATCTGTGATCTGTCTGAGGGAGGACATGTGGCCGAGGAGCCGGATTCGGGAAAGCGGTTCGACGACTCCGAACTCCTGGAGATGTCCCAGGGCGACCCGGCGCAGGCGAGGCTGCTGCGCAAGTCCCTGGAGACTCTCGCCGCGGGACACGGCGGCGACGCTCTGAAGGAGATGGCACAGGAGGTCCTCTCCGGACGGTCCGGTCTGCGGGACGCGATGCAGGTGTCCGCGTACGCCGACCAGCTGATCGAGCAGGCGGCCCCCATGACGGAGAAGTGGGCCTCGCTCTCCGAGGCCGAGCGCGAGGAGCTGGCCGCGGAGGGCCGGCGGACGATCGCGGCCGAGCAGGAGCAGATCGACGAGGAACGACGCGCGACGCCCGAAAAGGGCGCCGGCCACAAGTCCCGGCATGAGGGCCGGGGCTGGTCACTGTACTGACGGGGGCAGGAGCCGACTGTGGGTTTTGAAGTAGAGCCGGACGCGATCCAGGGATTCGCCTCGCTTGTGTCACGCGGTGCCGACGGCGCCACGAAGGCCGTCGACTACGCCGGCAACAACACGCAGATCGACAAGGCGGTCGGCGGAGCACTCTGGGACATGGTCGCGGGGAGCCACGACGAATACGTGGAATCCGCCAAGAAGGCTCTGAGGAAGGCGCACAGCGTCCTCAATTCCTCGCAGTCGGAACTGTCCAAGTCCGCCAAGTACTACCGCGAGACCGACACCGAGACCGCCGCGAAGATGGACGCCACCTACCCGGGCTCCAAGGGCGGCGGGGGCGCACCCTCCGGGGGCGGCAGCGGGAGCGACTTCGCCGATGCGCAGGACGCGTCGGCCACCCTGAAGAAGCCGGACGGGGGCAGCGACAACCCTCTGATCGCGTACGGCCAGGGGCATGCCGACGAATACATGATGAACCCGGTCCAGAAGACCCTCGGCACCGTCCTGGACCTGGGCAGCCCGTCGACCGTGGCCGTCGAGGCGGTGAAACTGCTCTTCGGCGTCGACATCTTCGGCGAGATCAACAACTGGGTTCTGGGTGACTGGACCAAGTACAAGGACTGCGCCGAAGTCTGGTCGAATCTCGGCTCGTTCTGCGACGCGGTGGCCGCGAACCTGAAAAAGGGCACGACCAATGTCGGGGTGACCTGGCAGGGCAACGCCTATGACGCCGCGAAGGTCTACTTCGACGAGTTCAGCAAGAAACTCGCCGATTTCAAGGAGACCTTCGACTCCCTGAGGCAGTGTTACGACGCGGCGGCGCAGGAAGTCTTCCAGCTGGCCGAACTCCTGAAGTCCGGGGTCGTCTTCATCGCCGACATGGCGATCATCTGGATGGCCAACATGGCCGCGGCCACGGCGGTCAACGCCATCCCGGTCGGCGGGCAGGTGGCGTCCGCCGCGATGTTCGCCCTGGCGGCGGCCCAGGCCGTCATGATCATCGACAGGTTCGCCGCTCTGGTGAAGGCGTTCGACGCGACCATGATGGCCATCACCACGCTCGGGGCGGTGCTGTCCACGGCCGTCAACGGCTTCCAGGCGGCCGACGGCTTCCCCGAGGCCAGCTCCGCCGGCTACGACAACCGAGTGGTCGCCTGAGATGTCCTTCCCCTCCTCGGGCGACAACCTGGAGATGTTCCTCTCCCGTGCCCGGATGATGTCCGCGGCGGCCCTCCCCGCCTACCTGGCCCTCATGTTCTTCTTCACCAAGGAGGAGGGCTGGCACTGGAGCTTCCTGGTGTTCTGCGTCCTGCCGCCCGTCGCCGCGGTGGCGGGCTGGCTGGCCAAGCGGGACATCCGGCCGGGGCTGGCGGTCGTGGCACTGGTCCTGGCGATCGCCCCGCTGCCGCTGATCGGCGGGCTTGAGACGTTGTTCTAGGCCCCGCAGGCCCCGCAGGCGCCGCCGTCCGGTTTTCGAACGACAGGGGTCAGGGGAGCGCCGGCTTGGCCACCCGGAACGCGAACTGGCCGCAGTAGGTCAGCTTGCGCAGGTTCACCAGGGCCGTGCGGCGGCGGCCGTTCTGGGTCGCCCACTGGTCGATCTCGGTGTTCAGCGGGGACTGCTCGTCCCAGTAGCGGCTGTACTCGGGCGGGCGGCCGAGATAGCTGCGCATGATCAGGGCGACCCCGTCGAGGGAGGGCCGGATCTCCTCCAGGGCGAGCCCCGCCTCCTCGACCAGCACCCGGAAGCCGTACGGCGTGTAGTTCCACAGGCTGAAGGAGTGGTACGGCTCGAACTGGGACGTCGACCCGATGAAACGGCCGCCGGGCTTCAGCACCCGGGCGATCTCCGCCAGCAGTTCGCGTGGCCGGGCGACGTGTTCGAAGACCTGGTGGGAGTAGACCAGGGGGAGCGAGTCCGAGCCGAGCGGGAGGTGGACCCCGTCGTAGTGCACCACCGGGTCACCGCCCGGGGTGCGCTGGCCGGCCTCCGGCGAGTCCCCGATGTCGACCCCGACCCAGCGCACCCGCGGGTCGTGCCTGCGGAACAGCCGGGCCGAGGTGCCGCGGCCGCAGCCCAGGTCGACGACCAGCCCGGGGGCGCCGCGGGCGCCCATCACCTCGTCGACGTAGTACCGCGAGGTGACCTGACGGGCGTGGTCGTCGGGGATGCAGTCCTGCATGAGGTCCCAGAGGGTCGCCATGCTCCGATGCTACGGACACTCACTGTCGTGCGCTCTGTGCGGTGAGTGACAGCCGGGTGACGCCGGACAGGTCGTGCGCCGTGACGCTGTTGCGGTCGGTGACCGAACGGCCCAGGGCGTGGTGCGGCCACAGGCCCCCGGCGACCCGTCGGCTGCGCTCGTTCCACTGGCGGGCCGCGGGGGCGTCGGCCTTGTAGTGGTTGAGGGCGTATCCGCCGGAGTGGACGCGCAGCAGGGTGAAGCCGCCCGGGTAGTCCTTGGCGGCCGCCACCTCCTGTTGGATGACGTGCGGCGCCCGGTGCAGCTCGGTGCGCTTGCTGCGATGCGTGTGCCCGGCGTGGTGGAGGAAGACACCGGGCGCGGACGCGTAGGCGTCGACGATCGCACGGGCCTGGCGGCGCTCCAGTTGCTGGCCGCGGGTCACCGGGAAGACGGAGTCCCGCACGGTCAGCGGGTGATGGCCGAACACCAGCGTCGGCTGGTCCGGCTGCTCCCTCAACCGCGCCTGGAACCAGGACAGTTGCTCGGGGCCGAGCCCGCCCGCGTCGGCGCCGTTGCCGGACTTGGCGTAGGTGTCGAGGCCGATGACCCGCAGCCCGCCGAGGTCACGGGAGAAGTACCCCGGCCCGTCGCCGCCGCCGACCGGGAACGTGGCGTGGAAGGCGTTGTCCGGGGAGCGGTCGTGATTGCCGCGTACGACGAAGTAGTCCTGCCCGTGCGTGCCGAACCCGTCCAGGATCCGCCGGGCCTCGCCCAGGTCGTGCGCCGACCCGCCCGCCGAGATGTCGCCGCCGGCCAGCAGGATGTCCGCCCCGCGCCGCCGGGCCTCCTCGACCAGGGCCCGGCTCATCAGCTCCGGGTAGGGGGCGCGGCCCGGCTGCTGGACCACGCCGCGCGGCCGGGGCAGGCCGCCGATCAGGCCCGCGGTGGTCTCGCCGAGATGCAGGTCGTTGCAGAGCGCGATCGACAGCAGATGCCGGCCGGGCGGGGGCTGCGGGGTGGTGAAGGAGTACGGCCCGCCCTTCGAACCGAACCCGAACGTCGAGGTGCCCACCGCGTTGCCGCGCACCAGGTGCAGTGGGGTGGGAGTGGCGGCCACGCCCCGGGAGCGGGCCTGGTAGTAGTACGTCTGCCCCGGCTCCAGATCGGTGAGTTCGACCTGGTGGTGGGCGGTGGGCCGGCCCTCGGAGGCGACGCGGTTGAGCCGGGAGGGGTGGGTGCCGTAGACGATCTCGCCCTCGGTGACCGCGGGGATGGGGTGGCCCAGGCCGTCGTCGGTGCCGGGGATGCCGGTGTACCAGGTGATGACGGCGCTGTCCTCGGTGAGGGTGACCAGCTCCAGATTGACGGCGGCCAGGTCGTCGGGGTGATGTGTGCGGGCCCGCTGGACGGCGACGGAGGCGGAGCGCAGCAGGGCGGGGGCGAGGCGGGCACCGGAGCGCAGCACCTCGCAGGGGCCGGGGAAGGCCGACAGTGCCGCGAGTGCGGGGAGGTGAGCGGAGAAGCAGCAGCGCATGTCCTCGATATGGCCCAGTGCGGTGAACGGGGGAGGTGACGGTGGCGGCGGGGCCAGGTCCGGCGCGCGACATCTCCGGGGAACGCGACATCCCCATGGAAGCAGGGCGAAGGCGGTCACCGAAGGGAGTGTGCCCAGTCTCACTGATCCCTAGTTGGGGTCTTTGCCCCTCTGACTGGTCGGCGGCACCCTCCGGGGCGCACCCTGGAAGCAAAGGTTCCGGAGGTGATCGTCATGATGCAGACCACAGTGGGATGGCATGTCGAGCTGGAGTTCCAGGAGGACGAGACGCACACCAGGGCGGTCGCGCTGGTCCGTCTCCCCGACGGCACCGAGGTACGGGCCCACGGGCACGCCACACGGCACCACACGGACTCCAATCAGCCACGTGTCGGTGAGGAGATCGCCGCCGCCCGCGCACTGAACGAGCTGGCGATGCAGATGCTCACCAAGGCGCACGGCGAGATCGACTCGGCGTCCGGGCGCACCTCGCACCCGATCCACGTCTGAGACCGCGCCACCCGCACCACCGCGCCGGGCGTCACGCCACCGCCGCCCGCACCGCACGTACCAACGCCTGCGCCCTCGGATCCGCCGTCACCGTCTTGCGGAAGCCGTTCGTCACATAGCCGAACGCGATTCCCGTCTCCGGGTCGGCGAAGCCGAGGGCGCCGCCGCGCCCGGGGTGGCCGAAGGAGCCGGGGCCCAGCAGCGGCGACGCGGTGCCGTGGAGCATGTAGCCGAGGCCGAAGCGGGTGCCCACGACCAGGACGCGGTCGGGGCCCGACGACTCCTCGGCACGGGCCAGTTCGACCGTCGCCGGGTCGAAGAGCCGTACGCCGTCGACCTCGCCGATCAGCGCGGCGTAGACGCGGGCCAGACCGTCGGCCGTCGCGATGCCGTTCGTCGCGGGGAGGGCGGCGGCGCGGTAGGCCGGGTCGTTCTGGTCGGGGAACGGGGTGATGGCGGCGAAGGCCCGCCGGGTGAGGGAGTCCGGGTCCTCGTAGGCCTCGGTGACCGAACGCTTCGGACGTGCCCGTAGCGCCCCCGTCGGCTCCGGCCCCTCGACCCGTCCGCTACGGCCCACCCGGCCCGCCTCCGACTCGGGCAGCCCCAGCCACAGATCGGCGCCGAGCGGCCCGGTGACCTCCGCCGCGAGCCACTCACCGGCCCAGCGTCCGGTCACCCGCCGCACGAGCTCGTCGAGCATCCAGCCGTACGTCAGCGCGTGATAGCCGTGGTCGGTGCCGGGCTCCCACGCGGGCGCCTGCGCGGCCACCGCCGCCGGACCGCGGTGCGGGTCCAGCGCCTCCTCGGGCGTGAGTGGACGGTCGAGCACGGGCAGCCCCGCGCGGTGGTTCAGTACGTGCCGGACCAGCAGCCGTTCCTTGCCGTGCGCCTTGAACTCCGGCCAGTACTCGCCGACCGGCGCGTCCAGGTCCAGCTCCCCACGCCGAGCCAGGATGAGCGGTACGACGGCGGCGACGCCCTTGGTCGCCGAGCGCACGACCTGCGCGGTGCCGTGCTGCCACGGCTCCGTGCCGTCGACGTCCTGCGTCCCGGCCCACAGGTCGACGACCCTGCGCCCGTCCCGGTACACGGCGACGGCGGCGCCCCGCTCCCCGAGCGCGCCGAAGTTCCGCGCGAAGGCGTCCCTGACCGGCTCGAAGCCCTCGGTCACCGTGCCGTTCACGTCCACGCCCGTGCTCCCTCTGCGACCGTCTCGCGCGTCTCGTACGCCTTCGACAGCCATCCCAACACGGGGGTGAGGCCTTGGATTCCGTTGTGTGGCCGACGTCTCGCTAGCCGAGCAGGATCGTGACGTCGATGTTCCCGCGGGTCGCGTTGGAGTACGGGCAGATCTCGTGCGCGGCGTCCACCAGCTTGGCCGCGAGGTCGGCGTCCAGGACGGGCAGGGAGACGCTGAGGGCGACCGCGAGGCCGTAGCCGCGGTGCTTGTTGGGGCCGATGCCGACCTTCGCGGCGACCGTGGATCCGGTGAGGTCGTAGCCCTCGCGGTTGCCGACCAGGATCAGCGCGTTGTGGAAGCAGGCGCTGTAGCCGGCCGCGAAGAGCTGCTCGGGGTTGGTGCCGTTGCCGTTGCCGCCCAGCTCCGGCGGCATCGCGACCTTGAGGTCGATCTGGCCGTCCAGGCTGGTGACATAGCCGTCCCGGCCGCCGTGCGCGGTGGCCTCGGCGACGTACATGATCTTCGTCGGCCGGGTGTCGACGGCGGTGCCCTCGTTGGTCATGCTGGGCCCTCCCCCCAGAGAAAGCGCGCACTGATAAGGCGCGCACAAGTACATCGTGCACAAGGTACTTGGCCGTGAGATGGCCGCTGCTACCAGGGGGTAGAAACCGGGGGTAACCGGAGTTCAGGGGGTGCGGTCCGCGACGGTGTGCGCTCTTCGGGCGAGCTGCCACAGCTCCTCGCGCAGTCGCGCGACCGCCGTCGCGTCGAGCCCCGTCGTGTTCAGCAGGGCGCCGGGGATGCACTTCGCGCGCTCCCGCAGTTCCTCCCCGCGCCCGGTCACGGCCACGAGCACGGACCGCTCGTCCCGCGCCGAGCGCTCCCGGCGGACCAGACCCGCCGCCTCCAGCCGCTTCAGCAACGGCGATACCGTGCCGTAGTCGAGCCGCAGCGCGGCGGCCAGCTCCTTGACCGGCGTCTCGCCGCGCTCCCACAGGACCAGCAGGACCAGGTACTGCGGGTAGGTCAGGCCGAGTTCGTCGAGGAGCGGGCGGTAGGCGGCCGTCACGGCACGCTGGGCGGCGTACAGCGCGAAACAGAGCTGGTCGTCCAGGAGCAGCGAGCCCGCGTCCTCTTGATGCGTCACGCGCCCATTGTCACGGACCGCGGATCGAAGCCGAACGGCAGCTCCAGCCGATGCGCGCTCATCAGCGCGTCGTCCGCGAGCAGCTCGCCGGTCCTGCCGTCCGCCGCGATCACGCCCTCGCTGAGGACGAGCGAACGCGGGCACAGCTCAAGGGCGTACGGCAGGTCGTGCGTGACCATGAACACGGTGACGTCCAACGAGCGCAGGATGTCGGCCAGTTCACGGCGGGAGGCCGGGTCCAGGTTGGAGGACGGCTCGTCCAGGACGAGGATCTCCGGCTCCATCGCGAGCACCGTCGCGACGGCCACCCGGCGCCGCTGGCCGAAGGAGAGGTGGTGCGGCGGACGGTCCTTGAACTCCGCCATGCCGACCCGCTCCAGCGCCCGGTCGACCCGCTCCTCCAGCTCCGGTCCCCGCAGCCCGGCCGCCGCCGGCCCGAACGCCACGTCCTCGCGGACCGTCGGCATGAACAGCTGGTCGTCCGGGTCCTGGAACACGATCCCGACCCGGCGCCGGATCTCCGCCATGTGCTGTCTGCCGACGGGCAGCCCGGCGACCTTCACGGTGCCCGTGCCGCCGGTCAGGATGCCGTTGAGGTGCAGCACGAGGGTCGTCTTGCCGGCGCCGTTCGGCCCGAGCAGCGCGACCCGCTCGCCGCGCGCGATGGAGAAGTCCACGCCGAACAGGGCCTGGTGGCCGTCGGGGTAGGCGAAGGCCAGTCCGGCCACTTCCAGGGAGGGGTTCGGTTCCGTCACAGCGACCATCCCAGCAGACAGACGACGAGGGCGGCGAAGGGGAGCGCGAGGGCGTACGACCACTGCGCCCGGGACGCGGTCACCTCGTCGATCACCGGCATCGAACCGGCGTAGCCGCGGCTGACCATGGCCAGATGCACTCGCTCGCCGCGCTCGTAGGACCGGATGAACAGCGCGCCCGCCGACTTCCCGAGCACACCCCAGTGCCGGATGCCCTTCGCCTCGAAGCCGCGCGACTCGCGGGCGATGCGCATGCGCCGCATCTCGTCGGTGATGACATCGCCGTACCGGATCATGAAGGAGGCGATCTGCACGAGCAGCGGCGGCAGCTTCAACCGCTGGAGGCCGAGGAGCAGTTCGCGCAGTTCGGTCGTGGCGGCCAGCAGGACGGAGGCGGCGACGCCGAGGGTGCCCTTGGCCAGGACGTTCCAGGCGCCCCACAGCCCGCCGACGCTCAGCGACATGCCCAGCACCTCGACCCGCTCGCCCTCCGCCACGAACGGCATCAGCACCGCGAACGCGACGAACGGCACCTCGATCAGCAGCCGCTTCAGCAGGAACCCGGCGGGCACCCGGGCGGCGTACGCGACGAACCCGAGCAGTACGGCGTACAGGCCGAACGCCCACGTCGCCTCCCGCGGCGTCGACACCACGACCACCACGAACGCGAAGACCGCCGCGAGCTTGGTGTGCGGAGGCAGGCCGTGCACGGGCGAGTGCCCGTGCCGGTACAGCCTGTGCGCGTGCCCGGCCCCCATGTCAGACGCTCGTGCCGGCGGTGGTGCTCGTGGGGGAGACGCTGTCCGTACGGCGCCTGCGCACCGCCCAGAACACCGCGCTGCCCGCGACCACGGTGACGCCGACGCCGATCACGCCCGCGAGGCCGCCGGAGATCCGGGCGTCCGCGATGTCCTTGACGCCGTAGTCGGCGAGCGGGGAGTCGGCGTTCGCGTGGTCCTCGGCCTTCTTGTCGATGCCCTGGTCGGCGGCGACCTTCTCCAGGCCGTCGGGGTTGGCGGAGGCGTAGAAGCTGACGAACCCGGCGAGGACGAGGGAGGTGACGAGGCCGACGGCCCACACCTTGCGCGGGGAGCGGGCGGCGACCGGGAAGGCCGGCTCGGCGGCGGGCGCGTCCACCAGCTCGCCGTTGACCCGCAGTCGCAGGCGCTGACGCAGATCGCGGGCGCCGTACACCAGGTCCGGGCGTACGGCGATGATGGCGCCGACGGTCAGCGCGGTGATCGCGGCCTCGCCGACGCCGATCAGCAGGTGCACGCCGACCATGGCGGTGGCGACCTTGCCGATGGAGACGTCGGTGGTGCCGCCGACCGCGTACATCAGCGTGAAGGCCAGCGCGGCCGCCGGCACGGACAGCAGGGCGGCGACGAAGGAGGCGACGGTCGCCGACCTGCGGCTGCGGGGCAGCACCTTCACCAGGCCGCGGAAGACGGCGTAGGCGACGACGGTGGTGACGACCGCCATGTTGGTGATGTTCACGCCGAGCGCGGTCAGGCCGCCGTCCGCGAAGAGGATGCCCTGCATGAGCAGGACGACGGAGACGCACAGCACCCCCGTGTACGGGCCGACGAGGATCGCCGCGAGTGCGCCGCCCAGCAGATGGCCGCTGGTGCCGGCCGCCACGGGGAAGTTCAGCATCTGCACCGCGAAGATGAACGCGGCCACCAGACCGGCCAGCGGCGCGGTCCGCTCGTCGAGCTCACGGCGCGCGCCGCGCAGGCTCACGGCGACGGCGGCAGCGGCGACCGCCCCGGTCGCGACCGAGGTGGGGGCGTCAATGAATCCGTCAGGTACGTGCACCGTTCGATGATAGTGGCTTAATGCGAACTACTTGCAAGAGCGAGGAGCTTGTGTATCGCACATGCGATATAAGCCCGCCCAAGGGGGCGCAATCAGGAAGATATGCGACATTGGAGGGGGAGCAAAGGCACAGCTTCCGCACAGGTCACTCAGGGTAAGGGGCCGTCCGATGTCTGTAGTCGAGCAGTACGCGAAGGCCCACATCGTCACGGACGCGGACATCCTGAACGAGGAGCAGGACGCCGTACCGGTGGTCCTGCGGTACGACCCCGACACCGATCCGCGCTCGGTGCGGGTGCGGCTGCCCGGGCGTGAGGCCCATGAGTGGACGTTCTCGCGCTCCCTGCTGGAGCAGGGGCTGCGGGCTCCGGCAGAGAGCGGCGAGGTACGGGTGTGGCCCTGCGGGAGGGTGCAGGCGGTCGTGGAGTTCCACTCCGCGCAGGGCGTGTCGGTGGTGCAGTTCGAGTCGAAGGCGCTGATGAGATTTCTGCGCCGCACCTACCTGGCGGCGGCCCAGCCCGTGGCCCGCTAGCCGGTTCCGGCTAGTCGAACTTCTCCTGGGTGGCCCAGGTGGAGTGGTCGCCGGGATTGAACACGTTGAAGGTGTCGCCGGACAGCTGGTGGTCCGCGCCCCGACGGCCCTGGTAGCGGCCCTTCTTGCCGTCCGACCAGGCGATGACGAAGAAGATGTCCTCGCCGGTCACCGCCGCCCCGTTGTCCAGCGTCCCGACCGGGCCGGCGCTGGTCGTGGCGGACCCGAAGAGCTGTCCGTCACTGTTCTGGGTCAGGTTGAGCTTCACGTCGACCCCGTTGCTCTGGAAGAGCGTCCAGGTCCGGCCCGCGTGGAAGTTGGCCGCCATGATGTCCCCCTTGGTGAGTTATGCCTGAGGCGACCTCTTTGTCGCCCCCGCTCGCCCCACCATCGGCGGACCGCCGAACCCGGTCAATGAGCGGTCGATCAAACCACCTCTTGGGCTGATCCGGTGGTGAGAGCGCCCCGCAGTCGCCTGCTCGGGGCGCCCGGCACACCGGCTCACCACCTCGCGGTGTCCGGCGCCGTCTCACGCCCCCATCTTCAGCAGCGCCGCCACGATCGGGCCCGCCGTGTCGCCGCCGTGGCCGCCCTGCTGGACCACGCCCGCTGCGGCCAGGTCGCCCCGGTACGCGGTGAACCAGCCGTTCGGCTTCTTCTGGCCGTCGACCTCCGCCGAGCCGGTCTTCGCGCCGACGTCACCGGTGACCCCGGACATCGCCTCGGCCGCCGTGCCGTAGGCCGCCGTGTAGGCCATCAGCTCACGCAGCTGCGACAGCGCGGACGCCGACATGGTGCGGGAGGCGGTCGCGAGGGTGCGGTTGTCGACCGTCGGGGACACCAGATAGGGCTGCTTGAAGGTGCCCGTCCTGATCGTCGCCGACACCGACGCCATGTTCAGCGGGTTCATCCGCACCCCGCCCTGGCCGATGAGCGAGGCCGCCATCTGGGCCTGGGACTGGACCGGGACGGCGCCGTCGAAGGTGGGGACGCCGACGGACCAGTTGTTCAGGGAGAGGCCGAAGACCTGCTGGGCCTCCTTGGTCAGGCTGTCGTTGTCCAGCTTGCCGGCCTGGCTGATGAAGGCCGTGTTGCAGGAGCGGGCGAAGCTCGCCTTGAAGGTGCCGTTCTTGATCTCGAACTTGTCGTCGTTCTGGAACTTCCAGTGGCCGTACGTGAAGTACTTCGGGCAGGGGTGCGGCTTGTCCGCCGACGCGAGGCCCTCCTCGATCAGCAGCGAGGAGCTGATGACCTTCATCGTGGAGCCCGGGGCGAGGGAGCCCTGGAAGGCCGTGTTGAAGCCGTGCGAGGAGTTGGCGACGGCCAGGATCTCGCCGGTCGACGGACGCATCACCACCACCGACGCCTTCGGCTTCGCGGCCACCTGCTTCTCCGCGGCGGCCTGCAGCGCCGGGCTCAGCGTCGTCCGCACCGTGCCCGGCGTGCCCTTGCTCAGCTCCAGCAGCGTCTTGTCGGACAGCTCGGCCTTCTTGGACTCCCCGCCCCGGATGACCTGGAGCTCGATGCCCGCCTTGCCGCCGGCCTTCTCGCCGTACTTCTCGCGCAGTCCGTCGAGGACGGAGCCGAGCGAGGCGTACTCCTTCTCCGTCAGTTCGCCGCCGTCCCGGTCCAGCGCCTTGACCGGCGGGGTGCCGGACTCGCCGGTGACCAGGGTGTCGCCGTCCTTCAGGTCGGGGTGGACGATCGCGGAGTGCCACTCGACCATCGGCTCGCCGTCCTCGGCGCGCCGGACGACGGTCAGCGCACTGTCGTACGCGAGCGGCTTGCTGGTGCCGTTGTACGACACCGTCCCCTTCACGGAGAAGGGGACCTTGTCGCCGGTGCGGGTGCCCTGGGTGAGGGTGACGTCCCTGATGTGGGCGTCCTTGGTGTAGCCGGTCAGCAGGGTTTGGGCCGCCGCGGTGTCGTCGGTGGCGGAGGCCGCCTCGGTCACCTTGCCCTGCTGCCAGGCGGTGAGGAACGCCTCGGCCGCGGAGGTGACCTCCTTGGCCGACAGCGGGCCGGTCTTGACCGGCTTCGCCTTGTCGTCGCTGCTCGCCGACGTCGACTGCGTACGGCTGTCGGCGACGGCACCGCCGCCGAACAGCGCGTAGGCGCCGAACCCGGCGCCGCCGACGACCACGGCGATCATCCCGCCCAGTACGGCGGGGTTGGTCTTCCGTCGCTCGGCGACGCGTCTTCTGTTGCCCACTGCTTTCGTTCCCTCGCGTATTCAGGGGCCCCCGCCGCCCCGCCGACCTCACGCATACCAACGACGGCGACCACCCTAGAGTCCCGTGCCGCGAGGGGTAAGTTCAGGCGGACGCTCGTAGCACGGCTGCGACAATCGGCCCGGCCGCGTCGCCGCCGTGGCCGCCCTGCTGGGTCATCGCCGCGGCGGCCACATCATCACGGAAACCCGTGAACCAGCTGTCAGAGGTGGCCTTGCCGTCGACCTCGGCGGAACCGGTCTTGGCACCGATGTCGCCGCCGAGCCCCGACATGACGTTCACCGCGGTTCCCTTGGGCGCGGTCGCGGTCAGCCGCATCATCTGCTTCAGCTGGGCGGCGGTGCTCGCCCGCAGCCCCTCGGCGGTGGCCAGCGGACGGCCGTCCAGCTGGGGCGAGATGAGATACGGCTGCCGGAACTCGCCGGTCATCGCGGTGGCCGTGACCGACGCCATGGTCAGCGGGTTCATCTGGACCTGGCCCTGGCCGATGGCGTTGGCCGCGCGGTCGGGGCCGGTGGAGGCGGGGACGTTGCCGTCGAAGGAGCTGATGCCGGTCTTCCAGTTGTCGCCGCGCAGCCCGAACCGCAGCTCGGCCTCGTCCTTCAGGGAGGCGTCCGTGAGCGGCTTCTCGTCGACGAGCTTGATGAAGGCGCTGTTGCAGGAGCGCATGAAGCCGGCGGCGAGCGTGGCGTTCGCGGTCTCGTCGGGCTGCAGGCCCGTGAGGTTCTTGAACGTCTGGCCCTGCCACATGGCGGTGTTCGGACAGGGCGCCGGGCCGTTCATCGTGGTCACGCCGTTGTCGATGAGCATCGCCGCAGTGATGATCTTCATCGTGGAGCCGGGGGCCACCTTGCCCTCGAAGGCCGCGTTGAAGGCGTCATTGCGGTGGTTCGCCACGGCCAGCACCTCGCCGGTGCTCGGCTGGAGGGCCACCACCGAGGAGTCGGTGTACTTCCTGACCGCCTTCTCGGCCGCCGCCTGCACGCTCGCGCTGAGCGTCGTCTCCAGTTTGCCGGGCCTGCCCTTGGTCAGGGTGAGCAGCGAGGTGTCCGGCGAGTCGTCGGCGTGCCGGATGGCCAGCTCGATGCCGGGCCTGCCGCCCGCCTTGTCGCCGTATCTGCCGCGCAGGGTGTCCAGGATCGGGCCGAGGGAGGGGTACTTCTCCTTCGTCAGGACGGTGCCGTCGCGGTCGACGGCCTCGATGGGCGGGTTCGCCGCCTGGCTGGTGACGAGCGTGTCGTCCTTCTTCAGCTGCGGGTGGATCACGGTCGGCTGCCAGTCGACGAGGGCCCGCCCGCTGGTGATCCCGCGCACCACCTTGAGCTCGCTCTTGTAGGCCAGGGCCTTGGACTTCCCGTCGTACGACACCTTCGCGCTCACGCTGAAGGGAACCGTGGCCCCCTTCCCGTCCCCCGGCGTGATCCGCACGCCGGTGATGTGCGCTTCCTCGCCGAAGGACTTCAGCACCGCCTGGGCGGCCGCGTCATTGTTGGTGTACGACGCCGCCCGCGCCGCGTCCCCCTTCTCCCAGGCCGTGAAGAACTTGGCCGTGGTCTCCTCGATCTCGTCGCCGCTCAGCGGCCCGGACCGCACCGACGCCCCTCCGGCCCCCGTCGCCCCACCGCCGCTCAACGCCGACATGATGTTGTACGCGCCGTACCCGGCACCGCCCACCATCACCGCGAACACGCCACCTATGACGGCGGCCTTGACCCCCTTGGCCATGGTCCCCTCCCCGTTCGGTCAACGGCACTGTAAGTGGGGTTCGGGAGGCCCGTGGGAGGGTTTTCCTTTGTTGGCCATTTCCGTGGCGACGGCCGGACACGGCTGAGCGCCGCAGTCGGCCGGTCGGGCCGGCTGCGGCGCTCGGGGCGGCGATCCTCAGATGATGCGGAAGGGATTGACGCCGAGGAGTGCGGTGGTGGGTACGGCGGCCGCGAAGGGCACGATGCCTGGCGCGTAGGGACCCGGGTACGGGTACACCAGGTACGTGGCCTTCTGGGGCTGCGGGTCTTGGGTGTCGGCCGTCGCGATCGAGGAGGTCGAGACGAGAGCTGCCCCGGCGAGCGCGATGACAGCAATTGTCCGTTTCATTACGTTCATGACCTGGTGAACGATCGTGAACTCCCCCTGTTACGCACGTTAGACCCAGGTGTCCAGCCACATCCGCGATCGCCACTGGTCGACCGGGATCGCCGTCCCCGTGTAGATCGGCCAGAAGTAGATGAAGTTCCAGGCGATCAGCAGGACCAGGACGCCCGCGCCCGTCGCGCCCGCCACGCGGCGGGTGTCACCCGAGTTCGGGGGGCCGATGATCGCGCCGAGCAGCATGGCCACGGCCAGACAGAGGAAGGGGAGGAAGACGACGGCGTAGAAGAAGAAGATCGTGCGTTCCTGGTAGAGGAACCAGGGGAGGTAGCCGGCCACGACGCCGCAGGCGATGGCGCCGGCGCGCCAGTCGCGGCGGAACAGCCAGCGCCAGAGGACGTACAGGACGGCGAAGGCGGCCACCCACCACAGGAGCGGGGTGCCGATGGCGAGGACCTCGCGGGCGCACTTCTCGCCCGCGTCGACCGGGCAGCCGTCCTTGCCGGGCAGCGGGGACTCGTAGAAGTAGGAGACGGGGCGGCCGTCGACGATCCAGCTCCACGGGTTGGACTGGTAGGTGTGCGGGGACGACAGGCCGACGTGGAACTCGTACACCTGGTGCTCGTAGTGCCACAGGCTGAGCCACCAGTCGGGGAACAGCCACGACCAGCTGCTGCTGCGGCCGTTCGCGCTCGCCCAGTCGCGGTAGTAGCCGCCGGTGCCGTCCGTGGGGGAGAGGATCCAGCCGGTCCAGGACACGATGTAGGTGAGGATCGCCACCGGGACCGTCGCCAGGAAGGCCAGGCCCAGGTCGTGCTTGAGCATCGCCGTGTAGGGGTGGCGGGCGCCCGCCACCCGGCGTGCGCCGACGTCCCAGAGGACCGTCATCAGGCCGAACGCGGCCAGAAAGTACAGGCCGTTCCACTTGGTGCCGATGGCCAGGCCCAGCATCAGACCGGCCAGCCAGCGGTACGGGCGCCAGCCCAGGCCCAGGGTCTCCGCGATGTGCGCGTCGGGCCGCACCCGGCCGTCGGCGTCGGCGGGCAGCGCGGCGGCGAGTTTCGCGCGCGCCCGGTCCCGGTCGAGGACCAGGCAGCCGAACGCCGCCAGCACGAAGAACATCAGCACCCCGTCGAGCAGCGAGGTGCGCGCCATCACGAAGGCCAGCCCGTCCACCGCCATCAGCGTGCCCGCGAGACAGCCGAGGAAGGTCGAGCGGAAGATACGGCGGCCGATGCGGCACAGCATCAGCACGGCCAGCGTGCCCAGCAGCGCCGTCATGAACCGCCAGCCGAACGGGTTGAACCCGAACATCAGCTCGCCGAGCCCGATGACGTACTTGCCGACCGGCGGATGCACGACATACGCCGCGTCCGTCGGAAGCGGCACCTGGTCGCCCAGCTTCAGGACCAGGTCGTTGGCGTTCTTGTCCCAGCCGACCTCGAAACCGCGGTGGACGATCGCCCACGCGTCCTTCGCGTAGTACGTCTCGTCGAATATCACCTTCCGCGGGCTGCCGAGGTGCCAGAACCGCAGTACTCCGGCCAGCAGCGTCACCAGCAGCGGACCGCCCCAGGCCGACCAGCGCGCGATCCGCTCGGCGAGCGGGCGCGAGACGCCCAGGAACTGCCACATCCGCGGGCTGGGCTGGACGTACGGCGGCACGAGCCGGTCACGCACATCGCTTCTGGGCGCCGCCGAGTAGCCGAAGCGGCGCAGCCGCTGCTGCCACGACGGCCGCTGCTCGTGCGGTGCCTGGCCCTGCCGGGTGTCCATGGAGGACGCGGTACTGGTCACCGCGCCATCGTAGGGAACACGTCTGTGGGAGTCCCGTGGATGGGCCCTGCGAGGATGGAAACGTGACAGGAACCCTTGTTTTGGCAGGCACCCCCATCGGCGACGTCAAGGACGCCCCGCCCCGGCTCGTCGAGGAACTCGCCGGCGCGGACGTGATCGCCGCCGAGGACACCCGGCGGCTCAAGCGCCTCACCCAGGCGCTGGGCGTGCAGCCGGCCGGCCGGGTCGTGTCGTACTTCGAGGGCAACGAGTCGGCCCGTACGCCCGAGCTGGTCGAGGCCCTCCTGGAGGGCTCGCGGGTGCTGCTGGTGACCGACGCGGGGATGCCGTCCGTGTCCGACCCCGGGTACCGGCTGGTCGCGGCGGCCGTGGAGAAGGACATCCGGGTCACCGCCGTACCCGGGCCGTCCGCCGTGCTCACCGCGCTCGCGCTGTCCGGGCTGCCCGTCGACCGGTTCTGCTTCGAGGGGTTCCTGCCGCGCAAGGCGGGGGAGCGGCTGTCCCGGCTGCGGGAGGTCGCCGAGGAGCGGCGCACGCTCGTCTACTTCGAGGCCCCGCACCGGCTCGACGACACGCTCGCCGCGATGGCCGAGGTGTTCGGCGCCGAGCGGCGGGCCGCCGTGTGCCGGGAGCTGACCAAGACGTACGAGGAGGTCAAGCGGGGCGGGCTCGGAGAGCTGGCCGCATGGGCCGCGGAGGGTGTGCGCGGAGAGATCACCGTCGTGGTCGAGGGGGCGCCCGAGAAGGGGGCCGAGGAGGTCGGCGCCGAGGAGCTGGTGCGGCGGGTTCGCGTGCGGGAAGAGGCGGGCGAGCGGCGCAAGGAGGCCATCGCGGCTGTTGCGGTGGAGGTGGGAGTGCCCAAGCGTGAGGTCTTCGACGCGGTCGTGGCGGCGAAGAACGCCGGGGCGTGACACGCCGTGTGAGCAGGGCGTATCTCGGCTGAGCACGCGCCCCATGCGGGGGTAAAGGGACCCGGGCCTTTCGGCAAGGAACGCCCAAGTCGGCGCCAATACTGGACAGATGGCGTGCGTTCGCTCCCGCAGAGGAGTCCACTGGATCGTGGGACGCAACCCGTTCCACCAGCGGACCACAGGAGCTGGCATGAGCGAGATCGCACAGCAGACCACGGGCCTTCGCAGCGCCGCGACCGCCGTCGTCCACGAGTCGTATTCCTTCGCCTGCATGCGATGCGGGCACGGCTGGGAGCAGTCGTACGAGATAGAGCACCACATCGACGGTGACGGCCACGAGTTCGTGATGTACGTCGCGGACGGCCAGGTCGTGCCGTCGCCGCTGTCCAAGCCCACGTGCGAGAACTGCGACAACCACGTCGTGCGCATCATGCGGGCCGGGCAGGTGTCCTCCGTACAGAACTCCCTGCATCCCCACCGGCCGGTCCCGCGGCAGGCGGATGCGAAGGCGGCGTCGGGATCGGACCCCGCGGACGGGGCGGACCATCACTGGCATCTGTCCGATCTCCTGCACGTCTTCCACCGCAAGGCGAGCTGAGCCGAGCCCGCGGGCCGGGAGGCCCGGGGCCCGACCGGGAAGGCATGCCTCTTTCGTAGGATCGGGGCATGCCTTCGAACGCCGCCGACAAGCACGCCGCCCCGCCGCTCCCGGAACCGCTCCGGGTGCCGGTCGCCGACTCCCACACCCACCTGGACATGCAGTCCGGCACGGTCGAGGAGGGCCTGGCGAAGGCGGCGTCGGTGGGGGTGACGACGGTCGTGCAGGTGGGCTGCGACGTACGCGGCTCGCAGTGGGCGGCCGAGACGGCGGCGGCGTACGACGCCGTGCACGCGACCGTCGCGCTGCATCCCAACGAGGCGCCGCGCATCGTGCACGGGGACCCCGACGGCTGGTCGCGACAGGGGGCGCGTGAGCCGGGTGGTGCGCCCGCGCTCGACGCGGCGCTCGCCGAGATCGACCGGCTTGCCGCGCTGCCCCAGGTCAAGGGCGTCGGCGAGACCGGCCTCGACTACTTCCGCACCGGGCCCGAGGGCAAGGAGGCGCAGGAGGCCTCCTTCCGCGCCCATATCGAGATCGCCAAGCGGCACGGCAAGGCCCTGGTCATCCATGACCGCGAGGCCCACGCGGACGTGCTGCGGGTGCTGAAGGAGGAGGGCGCCCCCGAGCGCACCGTCTTCCACTGCTACTCCGGCGACGCCGAGATGGCCGAGGTGTGCGCCCGCGCCGGCTACTACATGTCCTTCGCGGGCAACGTCACCTTCAAGAACGCCCAGAACCTGCGGGACGCCGTGGCGGTGGCCCCGCTGGAGCTGCTCCTGGTGGAGACCGACGCGCCCTTCCTCACGCCGGCCCCGTACCGCGGACGGCCCAACGCCCCGTATCTCATTCCGATCACGGTGCGCGCGATGGCGGCCGTACGGGGGATCGAAGAGGACGTGCTGGCGGCGGCCCTCGGCTCGAACACGGCACATGCCTTCGGCTACTGACAGATAACGCCGGGTAACGCTCGCACGGGTTTGCGCCGGACCCGATGGCAACTGTGCGTAGTCGAGTCGCTTTGGAGAGTAACCACCCCTCCGCTAGGTTCTGGGGGCCCCATTCGGCCTCCTCCGCTGGAGCGTGTCGTCGTGAGCAACGCACAGTTCGAGACGTATGGCCCCGCCCCGGCCCACGAGCCACCGGGGTACGGCGGCTTCGACCCGTACGGCGCTCAGACGCTGGCGTACGGGATGCAGGGGGCGTACGCGACGCGTACGGGAACGGACACGTACACACCCGGGTACCAGATGCACGGGGCGCACGGAGCACACGGCACGCACAGTGCGTACGAGGCACGTGAGCCTCGTGAGACGCGTGAGATGTACGGGGCGTACGAGGACCCGTACCGGCCCGCGTACGAGGACTCCGAGGAGACGCACCCGACCGTCCCGCGTCCCCGGCGCGGCCGGGCCGCGCACCGGCGCAGGGCGCGTGCCGCCGAGCGTGCGGACGGGTCCATGCGCCGGCTCGTCCCGCAGGCGCTGGTCGTGGCGTTCCTCGCGGGCGGGACCAGCGCCTTCGTCGCCAAGGACAAGGCGGTCGAGCTGAACGTCGACGGCAAGTCGCGCAGCCTGCACACCTTCGCGGACGACGTCGCCGAACTGCTCGACGACGAGGGCGTCGACGTGGGCGCGCACGACTCGGTGGCGCCCGCTCGCGACACCGGGATCACCAACGGCGACGAGGTCGCCGTGCGCTACGGGCGCCCCGTGCGGCTCACCATCGACGGTCAGCGGCGCGAGGTGTGGACCACGGCGGACACCGTGGAGGAGGCGCTCACCCAGCTCGGGGTGCGGGCGCAGGGCGCGTATCTCTCGGCGGCGCGCTCCCGGCGCATCGGGCGTGAGGGGCTGGCGCTGGTCGTGCGCACCGAGCGGGCGGTGACGGTGATGGCGGACGGCCGGGCCCGCACCATCCGCACCAACGCGGCGACCGTGCGAGACGCCGTGGAGCAGGCGGGCGTCACCCTGCGCGGGCAGGACGCCACCTCCGTCGCGCTGGACAGCTTCCCGCGCGACGGGCAGACGGTCACCGTCCTGCGGATCACCGGCCGCAAGGAGATCCGCGACGAGGCGATCCCGTTCGCCGTGGAGCGCGTCGACGATCCCGCCGTCTTCAAGGGCACGGAGGTCGTCGAACGGGCCGGACAGGCGGGGCTGCGCCGGGTCACCTACTCCCTGCGCATGGTCAACGGCGTCAAGCAGAAGCCGCGCCGTATGAAGTCCGAGGTGGTGCGGGAGCCGCAGACCCAGGTGGTGAAGGTCGGGACGAAGCCCCTGCCGACGTCCGTCAGCGGCGCGGGCCAGCTGAACTGGGACGGGCTGGCCGCGTGCGAGTCCGGGGGGCAGCCGGACGCCGTGGACTCGTCGGGGACGTACGGCGGCCTCTACCAGTTCGACACCCAGACCTGGCACAGCCTCGGCGGCCAGGGGCAGCCGCAGGACGCCCCGGCGGCCGAGCAGACGATGCGGGCGAAGAAGCTCTACGTACGCCAGGGGGCCAGTCCCTGGCCGCACTGCGGGGGGCGGCTGCACAGGTGAGTCCCTCTCCGCAGGCCACGGCGGCGGCGCCCCGTACCCTTGTCGGGTGAGCAGCCCCACCCCCGACGCCCTTCTGAGCCCCGCCGACGTCCGAGAGCTGGCGACCGCCCTCGGTGTGCGTCCCACCAAGCAGCGCGGCCAGAACTTCGTGATCGACGCCAACACCGTCCGCCGTATCGTCCGCACCGCGGAGGTCCGACCCGACGACGTGGTGGTCGAGGTCGGCCCGGGGCTCGGCTCCCTCACGCTGGCCCTGCTGGAGGTCGCCGACCGCGTCACCGCCGTCGAGATCGACGACGTACTGGCCGCCGCGCTCCCCGCCACCATCGCGGCCCGCATGCCGGAGCGCGCCGACCGTTTCGCGCTGGTGCACTCCGACGCGATGCAGGTCACCGAGCTCCCCGGCCCGCCGCCCACCGCGCTGGTCGCCAACCTCCCCTACAACGTGGCCGTCCCGGTCCTCCTCCACATGCTCGCCACCTTCCCGAGCATCGAACGCACCCTCGTCATGGTGCAGTCGGAGGTCGCCGACCGCCTGGCCGCCGCACCCGGCTCGAAGGTGTACGGCGTGCCGTCCGTGAAGGCCAACTGGTACGCCGAGGTCAAGCGGGCCGGCGCCATCGGCCGCAATGTCTTCTGGCCCGCGCCGAACGTCGACAGCGGACTGGTGGCGCTGACCCGGCGCACCGAGCCGATCAAGACCACGGCCGCCAGACGCGACGTCTTCGCCGTCGTCGACGCCGCCTTCGCCCAGCGCCGCAAGACGCTGCGCGCCGCCCTCGCCGGCTGGGCGGGTTCGGCGGCGGCGGCCGAGGCGGCCCTCGTCGCGGCCGGTGTCTCACCACAGGCCCGCGGAGAGGCCCTGACGGTCGAGGAGTTCGCCGCCATCGCCGAGAACAAGCAGGCCGCCACAGAGAACAAGCAGGCCGCCGCAGAGAACAAGCAGGCCACAGCTCAGCCCACGGAGCCCGCCGCTCAGCCGACGCAGTCCGCCGCTCAGGCGACGCAGTCCGCCGCCCAGTCCGAGGAGTCCGAGTAAGTGAGCGCGAGCGTCGTCGTCCGTGTCCCCGCCAAGGTCAACGTCCAGCTCGCGGTGGGCGCCGCCCGGCCCGACGGGTTCCATGACCTGGCCAACGTCTTCCTCGCCGTCGGCCTGTACGACGAGGTCACCGTGACCCCCTCACCGGACGGCCTGCGCGTCACCTGTGACGGCCCCGACGCCGACCAGGTCCCGCTGGACCGCACGAACCTCGCCGCCCGTGCGGCCGAGGCGCTCGCGGCGCGCCACGGCCGTAGCGCCGACGTGCACATCCACATCGCCAAGGACATCCCGGTCGCGGGCGGCATGGCGGGCGGCAGCGCGGACGGTGCGGGCGCGCTGCTCGCGTGCGACGCGCTGTGGGGCACGGGCGCCTCCCGTGCGGAACTGCTCGACATCTGCGCCGAGTTGGGCAGCGACGTACCGTTCAGCCTGGTCGGTGGCGCGGCCCTCGGCACCGGACGGGGCGAGAAGCTCCGCACGCTCGACGTGGGCGGCACCTTCCACTGGGTCTTCGCGATGGCCGACCGTGGGCTGTCCACGCCGGCCGTCTTCCGTGAGTTCGACCGGCTCGGCGAGGGCACCGACATCCCCGAGCCCGTCGCGTCGCAGCCGCTGCTCGACGCCCTCGCCAAGGGCGACCCGGACGCGCTCGCCGCCGCCGTCTCCAACGACCTCCAGCCCGCCGCCCTCTCGCTCTTCCCGGAACTCGCCGACACCCTCGCCGCGGGCCTCGCGGCAGGCGCCCTCACGGCACTGGTCTCCGGCTCGGGCCCGACCACGGCGTTCCTCGCCCGGGACCCGGAGGCGGCGGAGAAGGTGGCCGGATCCCTACGGTCGTCGGGCACCTGCCGGGTGGTCCGAACGGCTTCCGGGCCCGCGCTCGGCGCCACCGTACTGTCTGCGCCGTCTGCATAAAGGCGCCACAAGATCTCCACGAGGTCCAGTACAACCTCTTGACCTGCATGGATGATGAAGGGCAAGTGTTAGCTAGTTCACGGTAGTTGATTGTTCGACAATCATCCCCGCAGTCCCTTTCGCGCCACTTGGCCCCATGGAAACGGCTGACATGATCGGCCATCCCCGGTCCTCTGTTACCGGCGGTACCTCCTAGGAGTTCCCATGGGGCACATGGACCACTTCAGCGCCGGATGGGTCACCCCCGTCCTGTCCTACGCGATGGCCTGCGTCGGCTCGGCCCTCGGATTGCGCTGTACCGTCCGGGCACTCGAAGCGGACGGCGCCTCCAAGCGGAACTGGCTGCTGCTCGCCTCCCTCGCCATCGGTTCCGGCATCTGGACCATGCACTTCATCGCGATGATGGGCTTCAGCGTCGACGGCACCCCGATCCGCTTCGACGTACCGATCACCGTGCTGAGCCTGCTGATGGCCGTCGCCGTGGTCGCGGCGGGCGTCTTCACCGCCGGATACGGCCGCTCCCGGGTCACCTCCGTCATCCTCGGCGGCCTCGGCACCGGCCTCGGCGTCGCCGCCATGCACTACACCGGCATGGCCGCGCTCAACCTGCACGGCGCCGTCGACTACGACCCGATGCTCGTCATCGCCTCGGTCGCGATCGCCGTCGTCGCCGCGACCGCCGCGCTGACGCTCACGCTCATCGTGCGGGGACCCGCCCTCGCCGCCGTGGCCGCGCTCGTCATGGGGCTCGCCGTCAGCAGCATGCACTACACCGCGATGTACGCCGTGAACATCTCCCTCGCGCCCAGCAGCGCGGCCCTGCCCGGCGCCACCGCCACGGAGTTCATCTTCCCGCTGGCCGTGCTGCTCGGTTCGTTCCTCTTCCTCGCCGCCGCGTACGTCGCCCTGTCCCCGACCGGCAAGCGCCACGAGTCGGCCGCCGCGGCGCAACTGCTGCGCGAGGTCGAACTCACCACGGCCTGACGGCCCTTCGAAGGCCCCCATTCCCCCCGACCCAGGTCGAACGAGGTCCCCTCATGCGCGTCCCCCGCCGTACCTCCGCCCGGCTGCGTCCCAGATCGGTGCGGGCGAAGATCGTCGCCCTGCTGATGCTGCCCATCGTGTCCCTGATGGCACTGTGGGGCTTCGCCGCGGTGACGACCGCCTCCAGCATCGGCGACACCGAGCGTGCCAAGGACGTCAACGCCGAACTCCTCGCCCCCGTGGGCGACTTCGTCACCGCGCTCCAGGCCGAGCGCACCGCCGCGATGCGCCACGCGGCAGCCCCGGACGCCTTCGCCAAGGCACGCAAGGCCACGGACAGGGCCGCCGCCGCCCTGCGCAACGGCATCAACGCCTCCAGCTCCGACGCCGGCCTCCTCGACGCCGGACTGCCCTCGCGCATCGAACGGCTGGAGGCCGACACCGGACGCCTGGCGCGGCTGCGCACCGACGCCGTCGCCAAGAAGGCGGGGGCCGCCCCGGCCGCGTACACCGCCTACTCGGCGATCGTCGAGCACGCCTTCGCCGTCACCGGCGCGCTCACCGGCGAGCGTGGCACCGACGCCGCCTCGGAGGCGCGCGTGGTCCTCGAACTCGCCCGCGCGCGGGAGGCGCTGGCCCGCGAGCAGGCGCTGCTGGGCGCCGCAGAGGTCCGCGGGACGCTCGGCAAGGGGGAGTACGCGCTGTTCGTGGGCGCCGTGGCCACCCGACGCGAGCTGCTGGAACCGGCGGTCGCCGATCTGAAGGCCGCGCACCGGGCGGCGTACGACGAGGTCCTGGACGGCGAGCAGTACGCGCGCGTGCGGGCCGTCGAGGACAAGGCGCGCGGCGGCGGGGCAGGGGCCGTGACGGCCGGCTCGCTCGCGGGCTGGGACACCGCTGTGACCGGCGTGCTGAAGGAGCTGACCGAGGCCGAGACGGCGGCCGGCGTCGGAGCCACCGCGCAGGCCGACCCGTTCGGCTGGGGCACCCTGGGAGCCTCGGGCGTCGCCGTGGTGCTCGGTCTGGTGGGCGTCCTGCTGTCGCTGCTGGTGTCCGTGCTGGTCGGGCGCGGTCTCATCGTCGAACTGCTCGATCTGCGCAACAGCGCCCTGGAGGTGGCCGGCCGGCGTCTCCCGCAGGCCATGCGCAGGCTTCATGCCGGACATGGCCTGGACATCGACGCCGAGGCGCCGATGCGGCGACTGGCCGGCGACGAACTCGCCCAGGTCGGCACGGCGCTCACGGCGGTGCAGCGGGCGGCGCTGAAGGCGGCGAGCGAGCGGGCCGAGCTGCTGAGCGGGATCTCCGGGGTGTACGTCAGCCTGGCGCGCCGCAGCCAGGTGCTGCTGCACCGGCAACTGGACCTGCTGGAAGGCATGCAGCGGCGCCAGCAGGACCCGTCCGAACTGCAGGATCTGTACCGCGTCGACTACCTGGCGACACGGATGCGCCGGCACTCCGAGAGCCTGCTGATCCTGTCCGGCATCGCGCCGGGGCGTGGCTGGCGGGACCCGATCGCGCTGGCGGACGTGCTGCGTGCGGCCGTCGCCGAGATCGAGAGCGCGCAGCGGGTGCAGATCTGGGCGGTGCCGAGGGTGTCGCTGGTGGGCGGCTCGGTCGCCGACGTCATCCATCTCCTCGCCGAACTGGTCGAGAACGCCACGGCGTTCTCCCCGCCCAGCACCAAGGTGCAGCTGCGCGCCGCCCGGATGCGCGAAGGGCTGCTCATCGAGGTCGAGGACAGCGGCTTCGGCATGAACGAGGCGGCCCTCGCCGAGGCCAACAGCAAGATCCAGTCCGAGAAGGTCGACCTCCTCGACGCCAAGCAGATCGGCCTGTTCGTGGTGAACCGGCTGCGCGAACGGCAGGGGCTGCGTGTCGAGCTGCGCTCCTCGCCGAGCGGCGGTGTCACGGCCGCCGTCCTCGTCCCCGAGTCCCTGCTGCGCGACGAGACGCCGGCCGGCGAACAGGCGGTGCGGGGGCGCGGGCTCGCCCCGGCGGCGGCGCTGATCGCGCATCGCAGGGTGGACGGAGGCGGAGCGTGACGCCGTACTGGCAAGTAGGGCTTCTTCGCCCGATCTTCACACGAATGTACTGCGATCGGAGTACGTGTGGGGCTGGTGGGACGGCTAGGGTCGGTTGACATTTCAAGCGTCGCCCCCACGCGTGCGCGACGCGCCGTCAAGTGCACTTCTGGAAGGGGACACTCCCGTGTCCGAATCCCCCACCCCCGCCCAGCCGTCCCACCGCAGAAAGCGCTCCCTGTCCCGTCGCGGCATGATCGCCACGGGCGGTGCGGTGGCCGCCGGAGCCGCGCTGACGCCGATGGTGTTCGCGTCGACCGACTCCGACGGGACGGACGACTCCGCCGCCGGTTCGGGCGGTTCCGGTACGACGCCGGAGAAGTTCCCCGCCACCCGCACCGAGGCCGCCACCGGCACCGGCTCCGCCACCACCGCCTTCGCCGCCTCCTACGTCGGGGTGCGCTGGTCCGGCGCTCAGGAGGGCGCCGCGATCCGGCTCGCGGACGGCAACTGGCAGAACCTCGCGAGCGGCTGCGCGACCGTCGAGAACGGCGGCACGGCCCTGGTCGCCGCCGACAACGCCACCGCCTACGAGGTGAAGGCCCCGGCCGGCATCGACGGCGTCCACTCGCTGGCGATCGACACCACCGACGGCCCCGACCGCACCTTCAAGGTGCCGAGCGAGCCCACACGCGTGCGTGGCGTGCGCTACCTCTCGCGGCCCGCCTGGGGCGCCGACGAGTCCAAGCGCTTCAAGCCGGACGGCTCGGTCAACTCGCCCGAGACGTACTACCCGCTGCAGATCGTCACGGTCCACCACACCGCGACGCCGAACAACGACCCCGACCCGGCCGCGACGGTACGCGCGATCTACGAGTACCACGCGATCACCAACGACTGGGGCGACATCGGCTACCACTTCCTCATCGACGAGGCGGGCAACGTCTACGAGGGCCGCTACTCCGGCGACGACGGCATCCCTGCCTTCAACCCCGACGGCGACCTCGTCACCGGCTTCCACTCCGTGGGCTACAACTCCGGCGCCCTCGGCATCGCCCTGATCGGCAACCTCGACCAGCAGGCCCCCACGGAGGCGGCCAAGGCCTCCCTGGTCCGGCTGATCAAGGTGATCACCCGGTTCAAGGGCCTGGACCCGCAGGCCCGGGTGACCTACACCAACCCGGTCAACGGCACGAAGAAGGACACGAACACGGTCGGCGGCCACCGCGACTACTTCGCCACCGAGTGCCCCGGCCAGGTCATGTACGACCTCCTCGCCGAGGTCCGCGAGGCGGCGGCCCGCCGCTGACGGACGGACCTGCTGACGCGCCCGGGGACGACGGGGATCCCCGGGGCGTGGCCCGTCCTGTGTGCCGGTCCCGGGCAGCGGGCGGGCGCGGGCGAGGGATGTCGGTGCGCCCGACTACCCTGGAGGGTCGATCGATCCCCCTGGGCAGGAGAGAAATGGCCGTCAATCTGGTCAATGTCGAGAACGTCAGCAAGGTGTACGGCACCCGTGCCCTGCTCGACGGTGTCTCGCTCGGCGTCTCCGAGGGCGATCGCATCGGCGTCGTGGGCCGCAACGGCGACGGCAAGACCACCATGATCCGCATGCTGGCCAAGCTGGAGGAGGCCGACACCGGCCGGGTCACCCACTCCGGCGGACTG
The DNA here is from genome assembly GCA_013362785.1 of Streptomyces sp. GTDB lineage: Bacteria > Actinomycetota > Actinomycetes > Streptomycetales > Streptomycetaceae > Streptomyces. The sequence goes on from JABFVM010000257.1 coordinate 45,052, forward strand.
CGGCTCGGCGTCCTCACCCAGCACGACTCGCTGGACCCCGAGGCGACCGTCCGCCACGAGGTCATCCGGGACCTGGCCGACCACGAGTGGGCCGGCAACGCCAAGATCCGGGACGTACTGACCGGACTCTTCGGCGGGCTCGACCTGCCCGGGTTCCCGCAGGGCCTCGACACCGTCATCGGCCCGCTCTCCGGCGGCGAGCGGCGCCGTATCGCGCTCGCCAAGCTGCTCATCGAGGACCAGGACCTGATCGTCCTCGACGAGCCCACCAACCACCTCGACGTCGAGGGCATCTCCTGGCTCGCCCAGCACCTGCGCGAGCGGCGCTCGGCGCTCGTGTGCGTCACCCACGACCGCTGGTTCCTCGACCAGGTCTGCACCCGCATGTGGGACGTCCAGCGCGGCGACGTCTACGAGTACGAGGGCGGCTACTCCGACTACGTCTTCGCGCGTGCCGAGCG